>NZ_JBWKXQ010000009.1:0-142058 GCF_059423125.1 Variovorax sp. GW531-E2
GCGGGAGGGGCCGGCGGCGCGGGCGGTGCCGGTGGCGCAGGCGGGGGCGGCGGTTCGGTGGTGCCCGAGGTCGCGTTCGGCGCGGGCGTCGGCTTGGGTTCGCGGATGGCCTGCGGGCGCGGCGGCGGCGGCGCCTTGCTCACCTTGGGTTGCGGCGGCGGAGGCGGTGGGGGCGGCGGATCGGCCTTGGGCTTCGGCGGTTCGACGAACTGGCTCAGGATCTCGACGGGAATCACCACTTCGGCGGCCCTGCGCAGCAGGCCGCTTTGCAGCGCCCACAGCGCGGCACCGTGGAACAAGATCACGCCGCCGGCAATGACGACAGTGCGCGACAGGCCAAGAAAGGAGGGAGGGGGGGCAAAGCGGTCAGACACGATCAACCATTCGAATGCGGGCACTACAAATCGTGCCCCGATTGCAGCAAAACCGCTACAGAGACGCTACTTGCGAAAAATCCACCAGACAGAGCCGGCGACGAGGATCAGGCTGCCGCCGAGAGCCGAGACGAGTTCCATGCTTTGCTTTCCTTGATGGAGTTGGCAAGCTGGATCGCTCTCGGCGCCGATTCGCAGTTCAGGGCGGCGACCGGGTGAGAGACACTGCACTGCGCCACGATGTCGCGGGCACAACCCTCACACTGGCCACATTGGGTGGCCACGCCGAGTTCGAACTGGACTTCGTCGAAAGTCATGCCCGCGCGCACATGACGTGCGATTTCACGGTCAGAGACTCGGCGGCAGACGCAAACGATCATGGCGGTGAAAGCGGCAGTTGGCTGGCTGTTGGATGTGACTCATTATAAATAAGAATCCATCGCATTTGCAATCACTATGACTGACATGCCACCGGACTTTGCAAGCCGGTGTTACACCTCGGCCCAGAGCCGCAGGAGGTTGTGATAGTGGCCGGTGAGCGCCACGGTTTCCTCGCATTCGCCCAGGCGGGCGCGCAGTTTCTGGACCGTCTGGTCGAGTTCGAACAGCATGCCGCGCTGGGCGTCGCTGCGCACCATGCTCTGCAGCCAGAAAAACGAGCACACCCGCGCCCCGCGCGTGACCGGGTGCACGCGGTGCAGGCTGCTCGCCGGATAAAGGATGAGGTCGCCGGCCGGCAGCTTGACCTCGTGCGAGCCGTAGGTGTCGATCACTTCCAGCTCGCCGCCGTCGTAATCCTCCGGATCGCTCAGGAAGAGGGTGCACGACAGGTCGGTGCGCAGCTGCTGGCTGCTGCCCGGCACCGCGCGCACCGAGCCGTCGACATGCACGCCGTAATGCTCGCCGCCCTCGTAGCGGTTGAACAGTGGCGGCACGAAACGCGCGGGCAGTGCCGCTGAGAAGAACAGCGCGTGGCGCGACAGCGCCGCCAGGATGGTCGCGCCGAGTTCGCGCGAGACCGGCGAAGACTCCGGCAGCTGGCGGTTGCGCTTCACCTGCGCGCCTTGGTCTCCCACGGTTTCGCGGCCGTCGACCCAGTGGGTGGCATCGAGTGCGGCGCGCATCTCGCGCACCTGGTCCGGGCTCAGCACGTCGGGCACATGCAGCATCATTTCGGTGAACTCCACAAGAAAAAAGCCCCGGCGCAGGCCGGGGCTCGAGTGTCGCACCGCGCCTGGCGCAGGGGCCGGCACGGAGGCGACGCGGTCGTCGGGATCAGAACGCGAAGTTCGCGGTGATCTTGGCCGAGCGGGGGATGCCCGGCGTGTAGCGGTAGCCGCTCTTGTTGATGGCAGCCGCGTACTGCTTGTCGAACACATTGGCGATGTTCAGCTGGATGTCGACGTTCTTGTTGATGCGGTACGACGCCATGGCATCGAACACCCAGTAGGAGTCGATGTAGGCCGGCGTGCCCACGGCGCCGTCGGTGCCGCGGTGCAGCTTGCCGTTGTAGCGCGCGCCGCCGCCGACCGTCAGGCCGAACGGGAACTGGTAGGTGGTCCAGGCCGTGAAGGAATTCTTCGGCGTGTAGGTCAGCACATTGGTGCCGTCGGCCGTGACGTTGGGGCCGCTTTGCACCTTGGTGTCCATCGTCGTGAAGCCGGCGCTCATGCCCCAGCGTTCCGTGATGGTGCCTGCCACGCCCAGCTCGATGCCCTGCACGCGCTTCTTGCCGCTCTGGTAGTACAGCGCGGTGTTGGTCGGGTCCTGCACGACTTCGTTGGTCACGTCGGTGCGGTAGACCGCGCCGGTCAGCGAGAGCTTGTCGTCCAGCACGTCCCACTTCGTGCCCACTTCGAAGGTCTTGGCCTTCTGCGGCAGGAAGTCGGTGCGCGCCGCGCTGTTGCCCGTGCCGGCGGCCGACAGCGAGAAGTTCGCGCCGCCCGGGGGCTGGGCCGAAGTGCCGTAGGCCGCGTAGATGCTGCCGTTCTTCGCGGGCTTGTAGACCACGCCGATCTTGCCGGTGAACAGGTTGTCGGAGAGCTTGAGCGACGAGGGCACCAGCGTGCCGACCGGCAGGCCGGGGTTGGTCGTTGCGGTCGACAGCGTCGCGCTCTGGAACGAGGTGCTGTAGTGGTCGAAGCGCAAGCCGCCGGTGATCTGCCATTGCTCGTTGAGCTTGACGGTGTCGAAGGCGTACAGGCCGACCGTGTTGGTCACGCCCTTGCTGTCGGCGCCGCTGAGCATGCGGTTGTAGCCGTTCACGTAGGGGTTTGGCGCGTACAGGTTGGCCACGGGCCAGGCGCCGTTCTGCACGACCTTGCCGTTGAACGTGGCGCCGGGGCTGAAGTAGCCCAGGCTCGACTGCTCTTCACGGATCAGCTCGACGCCCGCGCTGAGCGAGTGGCTCAGGCTGCCGGTGTTGAACTTGGCGGTCACGTTCGTCTGGTTGACGAAGATCGTGTTTTCCTGGTTCTTGTTGGTCGGCAGGTTGCGCGTGGTCGTCCAGGTGGACGGCAGGCCCGGGATCGGCGTGCTGAGGAACGCGGTGTTGCCCGAGGGCGGCGGGTTGCCGTTGGTGCCCAGGCCGCCGAGCATGAACGCCGTCAGCATGTAGTCCTGCTTCGTCTTGCCGTAGCGGGTGGTGTTGCGCAGCGTGACGTCGGGCGTGAAGTCGTGCTCCACGCGCGCGGTGAACATGTCGGCCGTCACCTTGTTGAAGTCGTAGGCGGTGCCGTAGAAATTCTTCGGATCGACCGGTGCTGCGTAGTTCAGGAAGCTGCGGCGACGTGCGCCGAGGGCGACCGGATCGGGGTTCGAATAGCTGGGCAGGCCGATGGTCGGCACGCCGCCATCGGGCACGTTGTCCTGGTCGACGTGCAGGTAGTCGAAGTAAAAGCGCGTGGGCGAATTCAGGCCGAGCGCGATCGACGGTGCAATGGCGGTGCGCTTGTTCTTGACGAAGTCGCGGCCGGGCACGCCCGAGTCTTCCATCGCCGCATTCAGGCGGAAGGCGGCGCCGATGCCATTGGCGCTGCTGAGCGACTTGTTCCAGTCGATGCTGCCGCGCTTGTAGTCGGCGCTGCCGAAACCGAGCGAGCCCAGGAAGCTGTCTTCGAGCTTCGGCTTCTTGGTGACGAGGTTGATGTAGCCGGTGGGCGAGGTGCGGCCCACGTCGGTGCCCGACGGGCCCTTCACGACTTCGACCTGCTCGATGTTGAACATGTCGCGCGAGACCGAGCCCAGGTCGCGGATGCCGTCCACGAAGATGCTGCTGGAGCTGTCGAAGCCGCGCATGAACACGGCGTCGCCGGTGTTCGTGTTGCCGTTCTCGCCCAGGAAGAACGTGCCGACGCCGGCGGTGTTGCGCAGCGCTTCGGTGAGCGTGGTCGCGCCCTGCTCGCGAATGATCTGTTCCTTGATCACCTGGATGGTCTGCGGCGTGTTCACCAGCGGGGCCGTGAACTTCGGGTTGGCCGAGGTGTCGGTCTTGTAGTCGGCGGCGCTCGAATCCTGCACGCGGACTTCAGGCAGTGCCCGCCCGGTCTGGGCAAAGGCGGCGGGGGCTGCGATGGCCAGCAGTGTGGCTGCGGCGGCACCCGAAAGGTGAGGAACGGCGCGTGCGACGGCGTGTTTGCGGCTCTTGATATAGGCCATGTTGTTTTCTCCAGAAAGGGCGGGCGGGCAGAGCTCGACTGGCTGGGTCCGGGCGGCGCACTCTCGGGGAGAAAAAGGGCGGCAAGACTGGCTGGGTGAGCTGATTTGCGAAGGGTTTTTGCAAATCGATGCAAATGATATTGCTTCTCAATACCAAGGTGCTCAACTGGCCGCTTTTAACCAGAAAGTTTCGCCCGCTCCGTTGCCGGCACGCAACTGACGAGGCTGCGCGGGCCGTTCAGTAGACGTCGCGGCGGTAGCGCCCGTCGGCCGACAGCTCGGCCCAGAGGTCGTCGCCGGCGATCTGCCGCAGCGCCGCGTCGACGCCCGATGCCATGCCCTGGAGGCTGCCGCAGACATAGACGGCGGCGCCATCGCGCAGCCAGGCTTGCAGCGTGTCGGCCACCTGCAGCAGGCGGTGCTGCACGTAGAAGCGCTCGGCCTGGTCGCGCGAGAAGACCATATCGAGCCGGGCGAGCGTGCCGTCGGCCTGCCAGCCTTCGATTTCCTCGCGGCAGAGGAAGTCGTGGGCGGACTGGCGCTCGCCGAACACCAGCCAGTTGTCCTTGCGGCCGGCAGCGGCGCGTGCGCGCAGGTGGGCGCGCAGGCCGGCCAGACCGGTGCCGTTGCCGATCAGGATCAGCGGACGGTTCTCGTTGCCCTCCAGCCGGAAGCCGCGGTGCGGCCGCAGGCGCAGCGCCACGGAGTCGCCGAGCGAGAGCGTCGAAGTGAGCAGGCCCGACGCGGCGCCCATCGAGCCGTCGGGGTGCTGCTCCTGCCGCACGAGCAGTTGCAGTTCGCCGTCGGCGGGCAGGGAGGCGATCGAGTAGTCGCGTGGCCGCGCCGGATCGCTTGCGACGGCGACCTGCACCAGGTCGCCCGAAGCCCAGTGTGGCAGTGCGCCGGCTTGCGGCGTGAGGCCGAGATGGAAGACCGGGCCGCCCGTGCTGCCGGCGTTGAGCAGTTCGCGCCGCGTGAGCCGCCAGGGCGCGAAGCTTGCCGGGGCGTCGTCGCCGCCCTCCGGCGCATCGCCCCAGCGGGCGTGCCAATCGGCGAGCGCGGCGGGGTCGCTGTTGTCGACCTCGATGGGTTCGAAGTCGCGCACGGCGCCGGCCGTGTGAAGCCACGCGTCGAGCGCGCGGCCGAAGCCGCAGAAGTGGGCGTACTGCCGGTCGCCGAGCGCCAGCACGGCGTAGCGCAGCGAAGGCAGCGCCAGCGGCGCGCCCATCACGCGTTCGGCGAACACGCTGGCGCCGTCGGGCGCATCGCCTTCGCCGTAGGTGCTGGCCACGAAGAGGGCGCGGCGGGCCGAGGCCAGCGTGGCGCTGTCGAGGGCGTTGAGGGCCATCACGCGCACGGCCGTGCCGGCCGTGCGCAGCCGTCGCGCGGTCTGCCACGCGATGGTTTCCGCCTGACCGGTCTGGCTGGCGAACAGCACGAGGGTGGGCGACGCCTGCGCGCCGTCACCGGCCGACAGGGCCGCGGCTTCGCGTGCGGCCGTGGCCTGCAGCCGTCGCTGGCGTGCGTAGATGCCCAGGCACAGCGCGGCATAGGCCGCGACCGTTGCGCTGGCTGCCAGCGCACGCCACAGGGTCTCGGTCATGCGCCCGCCTGCGCGAGCCACGCGCGCGTGGCTCGCTCGGAGAGCGACCCGTCGTCGGCGCGGGAGATGAACAGGGCCGCGATGTCGCGCTGCTGCGCGAAGGCCAGGCCCTCGTCGGGGCCGAGCACGGTCAGCGCGGTGGCGAGCGCATCCGCCTGCATGCACTGCGGGTGCAGCACGGTGACGCTGGCCAGCGCATGCGCCACCGGCTCGCCGTCGCGCGGATCGATGGTGTGCGACCAGCTGCGGCCTTCGAGCGCGCGCCGATGCCAACGGTCGCCCGAGGTGGCCACGGCCATGTCGGCCAGGGCGATGCGTTGCGGGGTCGGCATCTCGGTGTCGACCTGCACCTGCCACGGCGCGCCGCCGGGTCGTCGGCCGATGCCGCGCAGCTCGCCGCCGATCTCGAACAGCAGGTCGGTGAGACCGAGCGCGCGCAGCGCGTCGACGCCGTGGTCGACCGCGAAGCCCTTGGCGATGCCGGACAGGTCGAGCTGCACGCCGCCGGGTTGCAGCAGCGTGGGGTCGGTCGCATCGAAGGTCAGCCGTTGCCAGCCGACGTTCGAATGGAGTGCGGCCAGTGCGTCGGGCGAGGGCAGGGCGTTGTCCTGCGACGCTGCGGGGCCGAAGCCCCAGCGCGCCACCAGCGCGCCGACCGTCGGATCGATCGCGCCACCGCTGGCCTGCGCCCACGCGAGGGCGCACTGCATCACCTGTGCGAATTCGGTGGGCAGCGCATGGCGCGAACCGGCGGGCGCGGTGTTGAAGCGGCTGATGAGGGAGTCGGGTTCCCAATGGCTCATCTGGTCGATCACGCGCGCGAGCGCGGCCTCGACCGCCTCGCGCACCTGTGCGAGCGGCAGCATCCGCGGGTTGTCGAAGCGCAGCGACCAGGTCGTGCCCATCGTCTGCCCGCCGAGCTGCTGGAGGCTGGCGGGATCGGCGGGACGTGGAACGGCCGCGTTGGCGTAGCCGCCCGCGCGCCAGGTGCTGAAGGAAAGGCCCAAGGAAAAACGCAGGGTCAGGGCATCACTTCCAAGGTGGCCGCGTAGCTCAGGCGGCGTTCCTTGGCTTGCGGCACGGTGGTCTTGCTGTCCTTGGTGCTGGCGTCGAGCCAGTACATGCCGGCGCTTGGCCATGTCACGCTGAACTGGCCCTTGTCGTCGGTCTTGAGCTTGAGTTCGTCGAGCTTGTCGCGGTACTGGGTGTTGCCGGCCGTCACCGTCACTTCGAGGTCCTTGGCGGGCTTGCCGTCCAGGTGCAGCGTGAAGGTGGCCTTTTCGCCCTTGGCGAGGTCGGTCGGGCTGCCGGCCGAGATCAGTTCCAGGCCCTGGCCGATGGGCTTGAGCGCCGAGGGCTTGCCGACGGTCACGAAGGTCTCGATGCGGCCGGCCGATTGGGTGATGGTCACGTCCTGCGCGTCGGCCGGGATTTCCTTGCCGATGGTTTCGGCCGTGCCGCGGGCGCGCTTGTTCTGGCCCGTGGCCTTGTCCTTCCAGGCGGCGAACGCGCCGTTGTTGACCACCGCGATGCGGTAGGTGCCCGGCTGTGCGACGTTCACGTCGAACACGTTGCGCAGCTTGAGCTTGGCCTCAGATTCGGGCTTCACGGCGCTGCCGTCAGGTGCGGTGATCTGCAGGCCCTCCAGGCGCAGCGGCGCATGGTTGGCAACGAACAGGTCGTTCGATACGGCGGCGTCGACGCTCACGGTGTCGGCCTTCGACAGCACGGTGGTCGAGGGCAGCAGCCAGGCGTTGTGCGCCTGGGTCACGGAAGCAACGGCCGAAAGGGCGAGGGCGAGGCCGGCGGCGCGCAGGGTGAAGCGGGTCATGGTGGTCCTTGGAATGAGAGAGGGGGCGGATCGGTCGGAAGTCAGGGCTTGAGTTCGAGCTTGATTTCGCCGAGCTCTTCCTTGCCGGCAGCAACCGGTTGCGCGGCGGCGGTAGGCGGCCACTGGAACGGGATGGTCACGACCTCGCGGCCGCCGACTTCACGGGCGGCTTCCACCACCAGCTTGTAGGCGCCGGGGGCGAGCTTGGGCATGGCGCCCGAGCCTTCGGTGAAGCTCAGCTGGTGCTTGCCCGCGGGCTTGGAGGCGCCGGTGACGCCATCGACCGGCACCGCCAGTTCACGGCCGCCGCGGCGCCACCACTGGCGCATGTCCTTGAGCCACTTGGTGCCTTCGCCCTCGGGGTTGTTGGTCTTGGTGCGCACGTCGTACCAGACGGCCAGCGTGCCGGCCATCGTGCTGTCGGCGCGTTCGATCCAGGTCGCCACGTAGGGGCGGTGGTACTCCGACACGTTGAGCCGGGGAATCTCGATGTTGACCGACAGGCCGGCAGCGATGGCCGGGGCCGCGAACAGCGCCGACATGGCGATCGGCGCGAGCGAGTAGCGAAGGTGCATGGGAAAACCTCTTTCTTCCTGAATCAGCAAAGACAACGCACCGGACGATCCGTCGATCGGACCGGTCAGTGAATGAACAGCAACGCGAGCAGCACCGGCACCACCAGCCCCATGCCCACCATCGGCCAGGTGAAGGGGCGGTTGCCTGCGTGCATCTTGAGAATGAACAGCCCGGTGACCGAGAAGACCAGCGTGGCGGCCGCGAAGATGTCGATGAACCAGCTCCAGGCCGTGCCGGTGTTGCGGCCCTTGTGCAGGTCGTTGAAGTAGGAGAGCCAGCCGCGGTCGGTGCGTTCGTATTCGACCTCGCCTTCGGGCAGGCTCAGGCGCAGCCAGGCGTCGCCGCCGGGGCGGGGGAGCGAGAGGTAGATTTCGTCGTCGGACCACTCGGCCTCGCGGCCGGCGGTGTCGATGTCCCATTGCTTGCGCAGCCAAGCTTGCAGTTCGGCGGGAAGCGGCGCCTTGCCCTGCTGGGCCTTGGCGGCCGGCAGCTGCTGTTCGAGGCGGGCGCGCAAGGCGTCGTCGACCGTGCCGTTGTGCGTGGTGACCACCGGCTTGGCCTCGATCTGGCCCGCGTGGTTGAGCGTGAAGCCCGTGACGCTGAACAGGATCATCCCGACGAGACAGATGGCGGAACTGACCCAATGCCACTCGTGGAGGGTCTTGAGCCAATAGGCGCGGCGGCGGTTGTCGGAACGGGCGGGGGCAGTCATCGAAAGCGCGAATTGTAGTCGCGCGAATGAGAATGACTGCTATTCAGTGGTTATGAAGTTAAGTAAAGAGCAATAAAAAACGGGGCCGAAGCCCCGTTTGTTTGCAATGCCGTGGCAGCGTTGCGTTGCGCTTACTCGAGCTCGCCCACCTGCAACTGCAGGTAGTTCTGCAGGCCGACGCGGTCGATCAGGTCGATCTGCGTCTCGAGGAAGTCGATGTGCTCCTCGGTGTCGTCCAGGATCTCTTGCAGCAGGTCGCGCGAGACATAGTCGCGCACCGACTCGCAATGCGCGATGCCGTCCTTGATGGTCGCTTGCGCGCCGGTTTCGGCGCCGAGGTCGCAGCGCAGCAGTTCGGGCACGTCTTCGCCGATGTTCAGCTTGCCCAGGTCCTGCAGGTTGGGCAGGCCGTCGAGCATGAAGATGCGGTCCATGAGCTTGTCGGCGTGCTTCATCTCGCCGATGGATTCCTCGTATTCCTTCTTTGCCAGCTTGTCCAGGCCCCAGTGCTTGAGCATGCGGTAGTGGAGGAAGTACTGGTTGATGGCAGTCAGCTCGTTCTTGAGCTGCGCCTGCAGGTGTTCGATGACTTTGGGGTCGCCCTTCATGATTATTTTCCTTGTTCTGAAAGCGGTGATTGTCGGAGGGGCGAACACACGCTTGCAAGCAAACCCATGCTGCGCCGGTCTGCATGCGTGTGATGGTGATACACGTTCGTATTGACCTGGCGCAAGGCGATGCGCGAGGCGATGGCAAACATAGCGGGTTCCAATACTTTCAATAGTTGATATCTATCAAAAATGATATATTGGTAGTTATACTCATGGCTCACGCTTATTTTTCCAACCGCAGCATCCAAGGAATCACATGTCCCTGATCAACACCGCAGTCCAACCCTTCAAGACCCAGGCTTACCTCAACGGCAAGTTCATCGATGTGTCCGACGAGACGCTCAAGGGCAAGTGGTCTGTGCTGATCTTCATGCCGGCGGCCTTCACCTTCAACTGCCCGACCGAAGTCGAAGACGCGGCCGACCACTACCCCGAGTTCCAGAAGCTGGGTGCCGAGGTCTACATCGTGACCACCGACACGCACTTCTCGCACAAGGTCTGGCACGACACGTCGCCGGCTGTCGGCAAGGCCAAGTTCCCCCTGGTGGGCGACCCGACCCACACGCTGACCAACGCGTTCGGCGTGCACATCCCCGAAGAAGGCCTGGCACTGCGCGGCACCTTCGTGATCAACCCCGACGGCATCATCAAGACCGCCGAAGTGCACTCCAACGAAATCGCCCGCGACGTCAAGGAAACCCTGCGCAAGCTCAAGGCAGCGGTCTACACCGCCGAGCACCCGAACGAAGTCTGCCCGGCCAAGTGGAATGACGGCGACAAGACCATCGCTCCGTCGTTCGACCTCGTCGGCAAGATCTAAGCGCCCCGCGCAAAGCCCGGGCGCTCACGAGGCCCCGGGCTTTTTTGTCCCCAGTTGATAGTTTCCAGTTATCGAAAGAGAGTCCGCCATGCTTGACGCCAGCACCAAAGCCCAATTGAAGAGTTACCTCGAACGCGCCACGCAGCCGATCGAGATCGTTGCCTCGCTCGACGACAGCAAGGCTTCGGGCGAAATGCTGTCGCTGCTGAAGGACGTGGCCGAAGTCTCGCCGCTGGTCACGCTGACCGAAAGCCGCGACGACAACCACCGCAAGCCCTCGTTCTCGGTCAACCGCCCGAGCGAAAACCACGGCCCGCGCTTTGCCGGCCTGCCGATGGGCCATGAATTCACGTCGCTGATCCTTGCGTTGCTGCAGATCGGCGGCTACCCGCCCAAGGTCGAGCAGGCCGTGCTCGACCAGATCAAGGCGCTCGACGGCGATTTCGAGTTCGAGATCTACGTCTCGCTCACCTGCCACAACTGCCCCGACGTGGTCCAGGCGCTGAACCTGATGGCCATCCAGAACCCGCGCATCCGCACCACGATGATCGAGGGCGGCACCTTCCAGGACGAAGTCAAGGAACGCCAGATCATGGCCGTGCCGACCGTGTTCCTGAACGGCACCGAGTTCGGCCAGGGCCGCATGAGCCTGGAAGAAATCCTGGCCAAGATCGACACCAGCGGCGTCGAGCGCGAAGCCGCGAAGATCGCCGCCAAGGACGCCTTCGACGTGCTGATCGTCGGCGGTGGCCCCGCCGGTGCCGCTGCCGCGGTGTACGCCGCACGCAAGGGCATCCGCACGGGCGTCGCCTCGGAGCGCTTCGGCGGCCAGGTGCTCGACACGCTGGGCATCGAGAACTTCATCTCGATCAAGGAAACCGAAGGACCGAAGTTCGCCCACGCCCTCGAAGAGCATGTGCGCGACTACGACGTCGACATCATGAACCTGCAGCGCGCCAAGGCGCTGGTGCCCGGCAAGGACCTCATCGAGGTGCAGCTCGAAAGCGGCGCCTCGCTCAAGAGCAAGACCGTCATCATCTCGACCGGTGCCCGCTGGCGCAACATCAACGTGCCCGGCGAGCACGAGTTCAAGAACAAGGGCGTGGCCTACTGCCCGCACTGCGACGGTCCGCTGTTCAAGGGCAAGCGCGTGGCGGTGATCGGCGGCGGCAACTCGGGCGTCGAGGCGGCGATCGACCTGGCCGGTATCGTCGGCCACGTGACGCTGATCGAGTTCGACACACAACTGCGCGCCGACGCCGTGTTGCAGCGCAAGCTCAAGAGCCTGAAGAACGTCGACATCTTCACCAACGCGCAGACCACCGAGATCACCGGCGACCAGAAGGTCAACGGGCTGGTCTACAAGGACCGCGCATCGGGCGAGTTGAAGAAGGTCGAGCTCGAAGGCGTGTTCATCCAGATCGGCCTGGTGCCCAACACCGACTGGCTCAAGGGCACGGTCGAGCTGACCAAGCACGGCGAGATCGTTGTCGACGCGCGCGGCCAGACCTCGGTGCCCGGCGTGTTCGCGGCGGGTG
Organism: Variovorax sp. GW531-E2; assembly: GCF_059423125.1. Taxonomy (NCBI): domain Bacteria; kingdom Pseudomonadati; phylum Pseudomonadota; class Betaproteobacteria; order Burkholderiales; family Comamonadaceae; genus Variovorax; species Variovorax sp. GW531-E2. The sequence continues at coordinate 11,723 of NZ_JBWKXQ010000009.1, forward strand.
ACGTCACCACGGTGCCGTTCAAGCAGATCATCATCGCGGCCGGCGACGGCGCGAAGGCGGCGCTCGGTGCGTTCGACCACCTGATCCGCACGACGGCCCCTGCGTGAGTAAGTCTTAAGTGCCTGAAGTTGTGAAGATGAGAATTATTCTCATACAATAAAAACACGGGCACGCCGCTGCCCCTCATTGCCAGCCAGGTCACTCGCGCAAGCCTTTGCGCCTCAAGGTCCAGCAAGCAGTTCTTCAACTGTTTTCTGGACCTTTTTCGTGGCCGCTCATTTCCCTCGACCGTCTTCCCATCGACCCGCGCTGCTGCCCTGGCTGATCGCCTCTGCCTTCGGCATGGCCGCCGCGCCTGCGTGGTCCCAGCAACTCGCGGCGCTCGGCGAAGTGGTGGTGAGCGGATCGCGCTCGGAGCAGGCCAGGGACGACCTGCCGCTGAGCATCGAGGTCATCAACCGCCAGGACATCGAGAGCAAGCAGATCCACGACATCCGCGATGCCGTGCGCGACCTGCCCAACGTGTCGGTCAAGCGTTCGCCTGCGCGCTTCGGGTTGGCGCAGGGCAACACCGGCCGCGACAGCAACGCGGGCTTCAACATCCGCGGCCTGGACGGCAACCGCGTGCTGCTGCTGACCGACGGCATCCGCACGCCGCGCAGCTACGTGTTCAGCGCCAATGCGTTCGGCCGCGACTACTTCGACATCAGCCTCGTCGAGCGCATCGAGATCATCAAGGGCCCGGCCTCGGCGCTGTACGGCTCGGACGGCCTGGCCGGGCTGGTCAACTTCATCACCCGCGAGCCCTCGTCCTTCCTGCGCGAGGGCAAGACCTTCGGCGGCAGCGCCAACATCGGCTACAGCGGCGAAGACAACGGCGTGCGCGGCGGCGTCACGCTCGCGGGCAAGGCGAACGACGTGCTCGAGTGGCTCGTGTCCGCCAACCTCGGGCGTGCCAGCGAACTCGAGAACCGGGGCTCGCTCAACGTGCCCAACCTCGACCGCACCACGCCCAACCCGCAGCGCGACCAGACCCGCTCGCTGCTGGCCAAGGCCATCCTCACGCCCAACGCCGACCAGCGCCACGCCTTCACCTTCGAACACGTCGAGAAGAGCAGCCGCTACAACCTGCTGTCGGGCGTGGCCAAGCCGCCGTATGCGTCCACCTCGGTGATCGGCCTCAATGCCAAGACCGACCTCGACCGCGACCGCCTCACCTACGAAGGCCGGCTGCGCCTGAACAGCGTGGTGGCCGACAACCTGCTCGCCGTCGTGAGCTACCAGAAGGCCGGCTCGCGCGAGTACATCTACGAAGACCGCTTCACCGCGGCCGACCGCACGCGCGACGTCACCTACGACGAGAACACCTGGCAGTTCGGCCTGCAGGCCGACAAGACGATCCGCATGGGCAGCTGGGCCCAGAAGATCACCTACGGCCTGGACTACACGCGCACCAATGTCGAGAACCTGCAGACCGGCCTCGTGCCGCCAGCCGGCGAGAGCTACCCGCTCAAGCGCTTCCCCGACACGCGCGAAACCTCGACCGCCTTCTATGTGCAGGACGAGTTCATTCACGACCGCTGGAGCATCACGCCCGGCATCCGTTTCGACCGCTTCTCGCTCGACGCGAAGCAGGCGGGCTTCAACGCGCAGGCCGTGTCGCTGTCGGGCTCGGCCGTGTCGCCCAAGCTGGGCGTGCTGTTCCGCGCCACGTCGCAGTTCAGCGTGTATGGCAACTACGCCTCGGGTTTCAAGGCGCCCAACGCGTTCCAGGTGAACAACTTCTTCGAGAACGTGATCTCGGGCTACAAGACGATCCCGAACCCGAACCTCAAGCCCGAGAAGAGCCAGAACATCGAGTTGGGCGTGCGCGGTCGCACCGGCCTCCTGAGCTTCGACGTGGCCGCCTTCACCGGCGACTACAAGGACCTCATCGAGAACGACAGGCTCGTGGGCGGGCGCGGCATTCCGCGCATCGACCCGCTGATCTACCAGACCGTCAACGTCGGACGCGCGCGCATCAGCGGCTTCGAGATCAAGGGCGAGCTCGATTTCACCGAGAACGGCAACGGCTTCTCCGTGCCCTTCGCCTACGGCCGCACGCAGGGCCGCGACCGCACCAACAACCGGCCGCTCAATTCGATCGATCCGCAGAAGTTCAGCGCCGGACTCAAGTACCAGGCGCCGGCCTGGAGCGTGCGCCTCGATGCGGTCCATCATGGCGCCAAAGAGTGGGAAGACGTCGATCGCAGCGAAGTGACCACGGGCCTGCAGTTCCGCACGCCGGCGGCCACCACGCTGGACATCAGCGCGCAGTGGCGCATCCGCAAGGACCTGCGCCTGAACGCGTCGGTGACCAACCTCACCAACAAGCGCTACTGGATGTGGAGCGATGTGCGCGGCGTGACGACCACCTCGGCCATCCGCGACGCCTACACCCAGCCGGGCCGCAGCTTCAACGTCTCGCTCGTGGCGGACTTCTGAGCCGCACCGCCACTTCTCTCACAACAAAGGACACCCGATGAATGCCGAAGACATCCGCACCCGTTTCGCCGAACTGCGCGCCAAGGGCATGCGCCACAAGGACGCAGCCGCGGCCATGGGCCTGAGTGAAGGCGCTGCCATCGCGGCGCACACCGGCGCGCACGACAAGGCGCTGCGCGCCACGCGGCTGAAGGGCCCGTGGGTCGAGCTGCTGCAAGCCTTGGAGCTGTGTGGCCCCGTGCTGGCGCTCACCCGCAACGAGACCACGGTGCACGAGAAGACCGGCGTCTACGAGAAGGTGTCCGGCAGCGACGCGATGGGGCTCGCGTTGGGCGAGGTCATCGATCTGCGCCTGTTCTTCAGCCGCTGGCACGCGGGGTTCGCGGTCAGCGAGGCGGCGGCCAATGCCGGCGTTCCGCCATCGCTGAGCCTGCAGTTCTTCAACCCGCAGGGTGTGGCAGTGCACAAGATCTTCGTGCGCGACGCGACCGACCGCGATGCGTTCCAGTCGGTCATCGACAGCTACACCGCCACACCCGACGAACCGGTGCAGTTCGTGCCCGTCGAGAAGAAGGCGGCGCCGCGCGACGACGCTGCCATCGATGCGGTCGCACTGGCTGAGGCCTGGCGCGGCATGCAGGACACGCACGAGTTCTTCGGCCTGCTGAACAAGTTCGACGTGGAGCGCCAGCAGAGCTTTCGCCTCACCGAAGGCGAGTTCACGCAGCGGGCCGAGACCGGCGCGGTGCGCGAGCTGCTGCTCGAGGCTTCGTTCGACGGCACGCCGATCATGGTGTTCGTCGGCAGCCCCGGCTGCATCCAGATCCACTCGGGGCCGGTCGTGCGCATCGAGCCGATGGAGATGCATGGCATGCAGTGGCTCAACGTGCTCGACCCCGGCTTCAACCTGCACCTGCGCGAAGACCGCATCGCGAGCGTGTGGATCGTCCAGAAGCCGACCAGCGACGGCATCGTGACCTCGGTCGAGGCTTTCGATGGCGAGGGCGAGTTGATGGCGATGTTCTTCGGTGCGCGCAAGCCGGGCGTGCCCGAGCGCGCGGAGTGGCGCCAGATCGTGGCCAAGCTCTCGCGCCTGGCCACCTCGGAAGCGCCAGCGCGATGAGTGCTGACACCTTTCCGGGCGTGGTCGAGATCAAGGCCTTCGTGCCGGCGAAGGACTTCGCGCTCTCCATTGCCTTCTACCAGGACCTGGGCTTCACGCTGGCCTCGAACGAGGACGGCATTGCTTACTTCTTCTGTGGCGAGAGCAGCTTCCTGCTGCAGGACTTCTACGTCCAGACCCATGCAGAGAATTTCATGATGCATCTGCTCGTCGATGACGCGCTGGCCTGGTGGGACCGCGTGCAGGCGCAGCGGCTGACCGAACGCTACGCAGTGCAGACCACGCCGCCCGCCGAGCGCCCGTGGGGCATGGTCGATTTCACGCTGACCGACCCGACCGGCGTGCTCTGGCGCATCGCGCACAACATTCCCCGGCGCGGCTGACGCGCATCTTTCTCTTTCGCTGTCCGTGACCCCATGACTGACCAACGAGATTCCTCTTTTCTTTCTTCTTCCGTGCCGCGTCGCCGTGATGCGCTGCGCCTGCTGTCTGCTGCAGCGCTTGGCGCGGGCGCATGGCCCGCGTTCGCACAGGACAGCAAGCGGCTGCCACGGCTGGTCACGGTCAGCGGTGCGATCACCGAGGTGGTCTATGCGCTTGGCGCCGAAGGCCAGCTGGTCGGCACCGACACCACCAGTCTGTTCCCCGCTGCTGCGCGCGCCACGCCCAAGGTGGGCTACATGCGCCAGCTGTCGGCCGAGGGGCTGCTGTCGCTGAAGCCTGACGCGATCATCGCGACCAATGAGTCGGGCCCGACTGTCGTGCTCGACCAGATCCGCACGGCCGGCGTCAAGGTCGAGATCATCGAGGCCGACCACAGCTGGGGCGAGGTGCAGCGCAAGGTGCAGGCCGTGGGCCGCGCAGCTGCCAAGGAGGTGCAGGCGCGCGAACTGCAGGCCCGGCTCGATGCCGAATGGGCACAGGTGCTGCAGCGCATCGGCGGCGCGAAGGGGCGCAAGCCGAAGGTGCTGTTCGTGCTGTCGCACAGTGCGAGCCCGCAGGTGTCCGGCGAGAAGACCGCGGCGCATGCGGTGATCGGCTTTGCGGGTGGCGTGAATGCGCTGGGCGGCTTCCACGGTTATCGGCCGATGACCGCCGAGGCCATGGCCAGTGCGGCGCCCGACATCATCCTCACGAGCACGCAGAGCATCGAGGCGCACGGCGGCGTCGACAAGTTCTGGGAGCGGCCCGAACTGGCGCTGACGCCGGCTTACAAGAAGCGCGCGCTCATCACGCAGGACGCCTTGCTGCTGCTGGGCTTTGGCCCACGCCTGCCGGCCGCCATCGGCGAACTGCACGACAAGTTCCGGGCCGCGCTCGCATGAGCCAGCGCTTGGGGGCGCGTGCCGTGCTGGGCGGCAGCGCGGTGCTGCTCGCCGCAGCCTTCGCTATGGGCGCCGTGTCGGGTGCCTACGCCATCAGTCTTTCGCAGCTGTGGAACGTGCTGACCTCGCTGGGGCAGGGTGCAAGCGGCCAGTCGCCCGAGCACCTCGTGTTCCTCAACATCCGCTTGCCGCGCCTGGTTCTCGGCGTGGCGGCGGGTGCGGGACTCGGCATGGCGGGCACGCTGATGCAGGGGCTGTTCCGCAATCCGCTGGCCGACCCGGGGCTGATCGGCATCAGCAGCGGCGCGGCGCTGGCGGCCGGCATCACCATCGTGCTGGGCGCCTCGTTCTGGCCGATGCTGCCGCGCACGCTCGGCAGCTGGACGCTGGTGCTCATGGCTTTCGGCGGTGGCTTCGTCGTGACCTTGCTGATCTACGGTCTGTCGCGCAGCGAAGGCGGCACGCGCATGGCGTTGATGCTGCTGGCGGGCATCGCGATCAACGCGCTGGCCGGCGCCGGCCTCGGCCTGCTGAGCGTGATGGCGACCGACGAGCAGCTGCGCAGCCTGCAGTTCTGGCTGCTGGGCAGCCTGGGCGGTGCGCGCTGGAGCGCGGTCATCCTGGTGGGGGTGGCGGTGTTGCTCTCGTGCTGGGCCGCGGCGTCGCTCGCTTCGCCCCTGAACGCCGTCGCGCTCGGCGAGGCGCAGGCGGCGCTGCTGGGTGTGGACGTGGAACGCACCAAGCGACGTGCCGTGGTCATCACCGCGGTGGCGGTGGGCGCGGTGACGGCCACGACCGGGATCATCGGTTTCATCGGCCTGATCGCGCCGCATTGGGTGCGCATGGTGGCCGGGCCCGACCACCGCGTCGTGCTGCCGGCCTCGGCGCTGCTGGGCGCGGCGCTGGTGCTCGCGGCCGACACGGTGGCGCGCACGGTGATGGCGCCGGCCGAACTGCCGCTGGGCGTGCTCACGGCCTTCATCGGCGTGCCGATGTTCCTCTTGATGCTGCGGCACTTCAGGGGGCGCATATGACGGCGGCGGGACACGGGGCGCTGGCGTGTGCCAGTGTCGAGGTGCGCATCGGCGCCAAGACGTTGCTGGCGAATGCATCGGTCGAACTGGCGCCGGGCCGCGTGACCGCGATCCTCGGCCCGAACGGCGCGGGCAAGTCGACGCTGCTGTCGGTGCTGGCCGGCCAGCGCGAGCCGACGCAGGGCAGGGCGATGCTCGACGGCCGGCCACTGTCAGACCACGGCATGCCCACGCTGGCATTGCGCCGGGCCCTGATGCCGCAGGAAAGCGCGGTCGCCTTCGACTTCACGGCGCAGGACATCGTCGCGCTCGGCCGCTACCCACACCGCCGCGCACCGACCCGCGACGAGGACGCGATCATGGCCGAGGCGATGGCGCTGACCGACGTCACGGCGCTGGCGCCGCGCATTCTCAACACACTGTCAGGCGGCGAGAAGGCGCGGGTTCACCTGGCGCGGGCGCTGGCCCAGCTCTGGCATCCACGCCCCGACGGCGCGAGCCGCTGGCTGCTGCTCGACGAGCCGACCGCCGCGCTCGACCTTGCGCACCAGCATTCGGCGATGCGTCTGCTGCGCGCCTGGGCGGCGCGGGGCGTGGGCGTGGTGGCCGTGCTGCACGACCTGAACCTGGCGCGGCGCTATGCCGACGAGGTGGTGGTGCTGGGTGCGCCTGACGGCCTGCGCCAGGGGGCGACTGCCGACGTGCTGGAGCCCGCGCTGATCGAGGCCGTGTGGCGCATGCCCTGCCAGCCGGTGACCGGCGCGGACGGCGTCACGCAGTATCTGTTCGGATAGCCCGTCGGGCGGGTGGTGTTTGCTATTGAAAAGATAGCAAATCAGTAGACCAACCGCTCCGGCCGCAGCTCCTGCAGGATCGTCGTCGCGATTTCCTCGATCGACTTGGTGGTCGTCGAGAGCCAGCGGATGCCGGCGCGCCGCATCATGGCCTCGGCCTCGCTGATTTCGTGGCGGCAGTTCTCCAGGCTGGCGTAGCGCGAATTGGGCCGACGCTCGTTGCGGATCTCGCTCAGCCGCTCGGGCTGGATCGTCAGGCCGAAGATCTTCTTGCGGTGCGGGCTCAGCGCCGGCGGGAGCTGGCGGCGGTCGAAATCTTCGGGAATCAGCGGGTAATTGGCCGCCTTCAGGCCGTGCTGCATCGCCAGGTAGAGCGAGGTGGGCGTCTTGCCGCTGCGACTCACGCCGACCAGGATCACGTCGGCGCCTTCCAGGTCGCGGTGGCTCTGGCCGTCGTCGTGCTGCAGGCTGAAGTCGATGGCCGCGATACGGTCGTTGTAGGCCTTGCTCTTGCTGACATCACTGAAGCGGCCGATGCGGTGGTTCGACTTCATGGCCAGCTCGATCTCGAGCGGCCGCACGAAGGTGCCGAACATGTCCAGCAGCATGCCCTTGCAGCCGGTTTCGATCACGCCCAGCACGTCCATGTTGGCCAGCGTGGTGAAGACGATGGGCCGAACGCCCTCGACTTCGGCCGTGTGGTTGATCTGCCGCACCGCCTGGTGCGCCTTGTCGACCGTGTCGGTGAACGGCAGCCGCACGTGGCGCGGCTTCATCTCGAACTGGGCCAGAACGGCGTTGCCGAAGGTTTCGGCGGTGATGCCGGTGCCGTCGGAGACGAAGAAAACAGTGCGTGTATGCATGGTGTTGCTTTTGCGGCGGGGTCCTGCGGCGCGCGCGACCTGCCACGCCTACAATCCGGGCCATTATCGGGAATCCGCTTTCCCCACCCCCTCGAATTCTTTCCATGCACACCGCGACCGCACCCAAAGCAACGACAACGATCGTGCTGCGCCGTCTGCATGCAGCGCCGGTTTCAACTTCTGGAGCTTCCCCATGTCTGCACTTTTCGAGGCGACCGCACTGGTCGTGCCATTTGAAAACCTGAGGATGACCGACGTCGAGTCGGTTGGCGGCAAGAACGCCAGCCTCGGCGAAATGATCTCGCAGCTGCCACAGGGCGTGCGCGTGCCGACTGGTTTTGCGACCACGGCCCACGCGTTCCGCCAATTCCTGGCGCACGACGGCCTGGCCGACAAGATCAGCAAGCGCCTGGCTGCGCTGGACACCGAAGACGTGCGCGCCCTGGCCGCAGCCGGTGCCGAGATCCGCGCCATGGTCGAGGCCCAGCCATTCCCGGCCGACCTGCAGAAAGCCATCGGCGAGGCCTTTGCCACGCTGAGCGCCGGCAACCCCGCCGCCTCGTTCGCCGTGCGTTCCTCGGCCACCGCCGAAGACCTGCCCGACGCCTCGTTCGCCGGTCAGCAGGAAACCTTCCTGAACGTGGTCGGGATCGACGACGTGCTGCACAAGATGAAGGAGGTGTTCGCCTCCCTGTACAACGACCGTGCCATCAGCTACCGCGTGCACAAGGGCTTCGAGCACGACGTGGTCGCGCTGTCGGCCGGCGTGCAGCGCATGGTGCGCTCCGACCTCGGCGCTGCCGGCGTGATGTTCACCATCGACACCGAGTCGGGCTTCGACCAGGTCGTGTTCATCACCTCGAGCTACGGCCTGGGCGAGACGGTGGTGCAGGGCTCGGTGAATCCCGACGAGTTCTACGTGCACAAGCCGACCCTCAAGGCCGGCAAGAAGGCCGTCATCCGCCGCAACCTCGGTTCCAAGCTGATCCAGATGGAGTTCGCCACGCCCGAAGAGAAGAAGGCGAGCGGCAAGCTGGTCAAGACCACCGACGTCAAGGCCGAGCAGCGCAACCGCTACTCGCTGAGCGACGCCGACGTCGAACAGCTGGCCCGCTACGCGCTGGTCATCGAAGAGCACTACGGCCGACCGATGGACATCGAGTGGGGCAAGGACGGCACCGACGGCCACCTCTACATCCTGCAGGCGCGTCCCGAAACCGTGAAGAGCCAGCAGCAGGGCAAGGCCGAGCAGCGCTACAAGCTGCTGGGCAAGGGCGCCGTGCTGGCCGAAGGCCGTGCCATCGGCCAGAAGATCGGCACGGGTGCCGTGCGCATCGTGCACAACATCAGCGAAATGGACCAGGTGCAGGCCGGCGACGTGCTCGTCACCGACATGACCGACCCCAACTGGGAACCGGTGATGAAGCGCGCCGCCGCCATCGTCACCAACCGTGGCGGTCGCACCTGCCACGCGGCCATCATCGCGCGCGAACTCGGCATTCCGGCCGTGGTCGGCTGCGGCGACGCCACCGACCTGCTCAAGGACGGCACGCTCGTCACCGTGAGCTGCGCCGAGGGCGACACCGGCTTCATCTACGACGGCCTGCTCGAGACCGAAGTGACCGAAGTGCAGCGCGGCGTGATGCCCGAGATCGATCTGAAGATCATGATGAACGTGGGCAACCCCCAGCTCGCCTTCGACTTCGCGCAGCTGCCGAACCACGGCGTGGGCCTGGCGCGCCTGGAGTTCATCATCAACAACAACATCGGCGTGCACCCGAAGGCGATCCTCGACTACCCGAATGTCGACAACGACCTGAAGAAGGCCGTCGAGTCGGTGGCCCGTGGTCATGCCTCGCCGCGCGCGTTCTATGTCGACAAGGTGACCGAAGGCGTTGCGACCATCGCCGCCGCGTTCTGGCCCAAGCCCGTCATCGTGCGCCTGTCGGATTTCAAGTCGAACGAGTACCGCAAGCTGATCGGCGGCAGCCGCTACGAGCCCGAAGAAGAGAACCCGATGCTGGGCTTCCGCGGCGCCGCGCGCTACCTGAGCGCCGACTTCGGCGAGGCCTTTGCCATGGAGTGCGAGGCGCTCAAGCGTGTGCGCAACGACATGGGCCTGACCAACGTGCAGATCATGGTGCCCTTCGTGCGCACGCTGGGCCAGGCTGAGCGCGTGACCACGCTGCTGGGCGAGCATGGCCTCAAGCGCGGCGAGAACGCGCTCAAGCTGATCATGATGTGCGAGGTGCCGAGCAATGCGGTGCTGCCGGAAGAATTCCTGAAGTTCTTCGACGGCTTCTCGATCGGTTCGAACGACCTGACCCAGCTCACGCTGGGCCTGGACCGCGACTCCGGCCTGGAGCTGCTGGCGGCCGACTTCGACGAGCGCGACCCGGCCATCAAGGCGCTGCTGAGCCGCGTCATCAAGGCCTGCAAGGCCGAAGGCAAGTACGTCGGCATCTGCGGCCAGGGCCCCAGCGACCACCCGGACTTCGCGCTGTGGCTGGCGGAGCAGGGCATCGAATCGATCTCGCTGAACCCGGACAGCGTGATCGACACCTGGCAGCAGCTCGCCCAGAGAGGCTGAGTCCGCGCGCGGCGGGCATGCACCGCCGCGTGACGCAACGCGGCGAATGGCGGAAATCCCCATGGGGGATTCCCCCCGTGCCTGCCCGTGCAAATGAAACAAAGTGCGTTTCCGGTGTCAGACTCGTGACATTCGCAGGCGGCGCAATCCGGCTGCCTGCCTGAGGTGATGCGGCCCGTCAGGGCCTGTGTCAGCACTTCGCCGGAGACCCCCATGATTCTTGTCAAGACGGAAGCCGGACAGCAGGTCCTCAAGGACCGCTCGGTGCCGTTGACGCCGCGCCAGCGCTCGGCCTTCATCCAGTTCGACGGCAAGCGCTCGATCGACGACGTGCTGGCCTCGGGCCTGGGCATCGGGCGCGAGGAGGTCGATCAGATGGTCGCGCTGGGCCTGCTGGCGCCTCTGGCCGGCCAGCCGCCAGACGCGGCGCCCGCAGTTTCGGCAGCCCCGGCGCCTGCTGCACCTTCCGGCCGCAGCCGGCAGCAGCGCTACAAGGACGCGTACCCCATCGCCACCCAACTGACCGGCAGCCTGGGCCTGATGGGCTTCCGACTCAACCTCCAGGTCGAAGGCACGACCAGCTACGAAGACCTCCTGGCACTGGCACCCAAGATCCGCGCCGCCGTTGGCGCGGAGAAGGCCGCCGCCCTAGACAAGGCCCTCAACGACTGAGGTGCCTTGCCGGATCGCGCAACACAGGGCTATAATCGCCGGCTTTGCCTTGCCATACCGCGCCCGACGCTGCGGGTGGCTTTTCCTCTTCCACGGAAGAATCCACAAGGAGTGCCATGCGTCACTACGAAATCATCTTGCTCATCCACCCGGATCAGAGCGAACAAGTTCCGGCCATGCTGGAGCGTTACAAGGGCCTGATCACGGCCGGCGGCGGCAAGGTCCACCGCGTTGAAGACTGGGGCCGCCGTCAGCTGGCCTACCAGATCAACAAGCTCAACAAGGCCCACTACCTGTGCGTCAACATCGAAGCTGAACAAGCCGTGATGGGTGAACTGGAACACGCGTTCAAGTTCAACGATGCCGTGCTGCGTCACCTGACCGTTCAGAAGAAGAAGGCCGACACCGGTCCTTCGTCGATGATGAAGACGGTCGAGCGCGAAGAGGCCCGAAAGGCCCAGCAGGCCGAATACGCCGCCAACAACAACTGATGGCGTGACGGCTGCCGCTGCGGCGACCGGGGTCAACCAGCTTCTGCTGACCGCCTCTGTCGCCGAACTCGGAACCCTGCGATACACGCCAGCCGGCCTGCCCGCCCTCGATCTGAAGCTCGACCATGAGTCGACGCTCCAGGAGGCGGGGAAGCCCCGGCAGGTGAAGACGGCCCTCAAGGCCGTTGCGTTCGGCGCCATCGCCGAGCGGCTCGCAGCGCAGTCGATGGGAAGTCTCTGGCGATTCCAGGGGTTTCTCGCGACACCGGGCAACGGCAAGCATCCGGTCCTGCACATCCAGGATTTTCAGCAAGATTAATTTTCGACAAGAGGTCCCCCAATGGCCACGTTCAAGAAATTCAACAAAGACAAGCGCCCGAAGCGCAACACCCAGTCGCTGCTGTTCAAGCGCAAGCGCTTCTGCCGTTTCACCGTCGCTGGCGTCGAAGAAATCGACTACAAGGACATCGACACGCTGCGTGACTTCATCAGCGAAAACGGCAAGATCATTCCCGCACGCCTGACCGGCACGCGCGCGATCTACCAGCGTCAGCTGAACACCGCCATCAAGCGCGCGCGCTTCCTGGCCATGGTGCCGTACAGCGACCAGCACCGCGTCTAAGAAGGAGCACACACCATGCAAATCATTCTTCTGGACAAGGTTCTGAACGTCGGCGGTCTGGGCGACATCGTCAAGGTCAAGGACGGCTACGCACGCAACTTCCTGATCCCCTCGGGCCGCGCCCGTCGCGCCACCGCTGCCAACAAGGCCGAATTCGAAGCCAAGCGCGTCGAACTCGAAAAGGCTGCGGCCGCCAAGCTGACCGAATCGCAAGCCCAGGGCGAGAAGCTCGCCGGCTCGACCGTCAAGCTGACCCAAAAGGCTGGCGTGGACGGCCGTCTGTTCGGTTCGGTCACCAACGGCGACATCGCCGAAGAGCTGAACAAGCAAGGCTACAAGGTTGCCAAGTCGCAAGTGCGTCTGCCCAACGGCCCGATCAAGGTCGTCGGCGACAACACCGTGAGCGTCTCGCTGCACACCGACGTGGTCGTCGAGATCACCGTCACGGTCTACGGCGAAACCGCCTGATCGTTCACAGCGCCCGGTGCGCTGACGCAAGAAAGCCGCCTTCGGGCGGCTTTTTCTTTTCTGCGCGCGAGTTGTCCACCTCGCCGCACCGGAAGTTCACTGTTTATTAACAACCTTGTCCACACACGCCACGCCCTGCGCGGCTTAGCATGCAGGGTTGCAAGGGAAGTCCATGTCCGCCGTTTTCTCCTATGCCGACAATGATTCGTCGGCCGACCGCCAGATCGCGCAATTGCGCATTCCGCCTCACTCCATCGAGGCCGAATCCAGCGTGCTGGGGGGCTTGCTGCTGGACAACGGCGCCTGGGACCGCATGGGCGACCTGCTGGTCGACGGCGACTTCTACCGCCATGAGCACAAGCTGATCTACGCGGCCATCGGCGGACTGATCAATGCCAGCAAGCCGGCCGACGTGATCACGGTCTTCGAGCAGCTGCAGAACCTGGGCAAGGCCGACGACATCGGCGGGCTGGTCTACCTGAACTCGCTCGCGCAGTACGTGCCGAGCGCGAGCAACATCCGGCGCTACGCCGAGATCGTGCGCGAGCGCTCCATCCTGCGCAAGCTCGTGACCGCCGCCGACGAGATCGCGACCAACGCCTTCAATCCGCAGGGCAAGCCGGTCGACAAGATCCTGGACGAAGCCGAGCAGAAGATCTTCAACATCGGCGAAGAAGGCACGCGGATGAAGCAGGGTTTCCAGAGCATGGATTCCCTGGTGGTCGAGCTGCTCGACCGCGTGACCGAGATGGCCGAGAACCCGAACGACATCACGGGCGTGCGCACGGGTTTCAACGACTTCGACAAGATGACCTCGGGCCTGCAGCCGGGCGACATGATCGTGCTGGCCGCGCGTCCGTCGATGGGTAAGACCTCGTTGGCGATCAACATCGCCGAGCACGTGGCGCTCGAAGAGGGACTGCCGGTGGCGGTGTTCTCGATGGAAATGGGCGCCGCCCAGCTGGCGGTGCGTATCGTGGGTTCCATCGGCCGCATCGACCAGGGCCACCTGCGCACCGGCAAGCTCAGCGACGAGGAGTGGCCGCGCCTGACCGAGGCCATCGAGAAGCTGCGCACCGTGTCGCTGCACATCGACGAGACACCGGGCCTTTCGTCCAGCGAACTGCGCGCCAATGCGCGCCGGCTGGCGCGCCAGTACGGGCGCCTGGGCCTGATCGTGGTCGACTACCTGCAGCTCATGTCCACCAGCAGCTCGGGCGACGAGAACCGCGCCACGGCCGTGGGCGAAATCTCGCGCGGCCTGAAGATGCTGGCCAAGGAATTGAAGTGCCCGGTGATCGCGCTGTCGCAGCTCAGCCGCGGCGTGGAAGCGCGTACCGACAAGCGCCCCATGATGAGCGACTTGCGCGAATCCGGCGCCATCGAGCAGGACGCGGACATCATCATGTTCATCTACCGCGACGACTACTACAACAAGGAGTCGAAGGAGCCGGGCGTGGCCGAGGTGATCATCAGCAAGCACCGGAACGGCCCGACCGGCACGGTGAAGCTGGCCTTCCTGAAGCCGATCACCAAGTTCGAGAACCTCGTCGGCTACAGCAACAACGACGAGTACTGACCGCAGGGCAGCTCGTCAGCCGGCATCGCTGCCGGGTTCGGATGTCGAGGCCGGCGGCTTCTGCTCCCACACCTTGTGGCGCTGCGCCTCGGCTTTCACCTGCCGCAGCAGGTCGGCCAGTGTCTTGCCCGGCTCGTCCTGGAAGCGCGTGGTGAGCACCTCCACCGCCTCCATGCGGTCGACCCGGAAACCGCGGAAATCGTTGCGCAGCTCGCACCACGTCGAGAGCGTCCAGACCTTGCCCCAGTAGAAGCAGCCCAGCGGCCGCACCGTGCGCTCGCTGGCGTCGCCCGATACGTCGCGGTAGTGCAGCCGCAGCTTCTGGTGCGCCTGCACGGCCTCGCGCAGCGTCTGCAGCCGCGTGCGCAGGGCGTCGTCGAGGCCGAGCGCAGGTGCATACAGCGCCAGCGCCTCCGCCGACACGCGCGCCGCCGGCGGCAGCACCGACAGGATCTTGCCCAGGCCCGTCTCGATGTTGCGCGCCATCGCCGGATCGACCCAGCTCTGGGTCATGCGCGCAGCGGCCACGAGCGCCGATGCCTCGTCCTGCGTGAACATCAACGGCGGCAACTCGAAGCCCGCGCCGAGCCGATAGCCGACGCCGGCCTCGCCCTCGATCGGCACGCCCTGGTGCTGCAGGTCGGCCACGTCGCGGTACACCGTGCGCTCCGACACCTCCAGGCGCTGCGCCAGGAAGGCGGCCGTGGTGAGCCGGCGGCCGCGGATGAGCTGCACGAGCTGGAAGAGACGGTCGGCGCGGCGCATCAACGCGTTCCGACGAGCTTCCTGGCGAAGTCCTCGACAAAGTAGCGCTTGCCGCGCTGGACCACCGTGTGGCCTTCGGCCTCGAGGCGCGACATCTGGGCCTCGATGCCACCCGGGTACTTCGGGTTGAGCTCGCCGCCGATCTTGAGCGTGCGCCAGTACGGCGTGCCTGGCGCGCGGCCGGCGCCGGTCGTCATGGCTTCCTCGGTGGCGTGGGCCACCATGTGGGCGAAGATGGCCGTGGTCACGGTGCAGCCGATGGTGGCCTGATGGCGCGCCGCGATGTCTTCGCCGATGCCGAGCACGGTCGCAAGCCGGCCTTCGGGCACGCCGCGCATGGCCTCCTCGACCTCGGCGGGCGAGGGCGTGGCGATGGTGCCCTCGCCATGCCGCGCGCGCATGGCCGGGGGAATGGCCTTCACGTTCGGCAGGTTCGGGTAGCCGGCCAGCCTGTCGCGCCAGCCCTTGCGTGTGCTCATGAGACTCCGATGTGGATCGCCACGGCGTCCGGCCCCTCGTAGGCTTCGAAATCGCTGCGGTAGCGGCGCACGATTTCCGGGTGCGCCTCGAAATACTGCCAGATGCGCTGCCAGGTGGCGATCACCATCTGCGGCATCTCGCCGCGGCCGGCGAACACGAGGTAGTCGCCGGCTTCGATGGCGATGCTGTTGGCGCCATCCGAGACGGCCACGCCGGCAGTCATGTCGAAGGCGCCGTGCGCGTCCGATTCGTAGGCGGAGTAGACGCTGAAGATGCGCGTGTCGCTGGTGCGGTGCGGCGTCGACTCGTAGGTCTGTTCGCCGAAGAAGCGGTTCCACAGCGCGCCGATGCGTGCGGTGGCGGGGTCGATCTCTTCGCGGTTGGTGGTGCGTACCGTGAGGCCGCAGACGCGGAAGGCGTCGTGGTGTTGGCGGATGGGGTCCATGCGTTTTTTCTCCGGAAGTGGCGGATGAGGAGGGCGAAAGCGCTCAAAACAGGAGCGCTTTCGGTTCGGCCTTCATCGTCTGCGCGATCAGTTTCATGTCGATGTCGGTGATGTCGAACAGGCCGAAGCGGAACTTGTAGCCCCATTGCTTCGGGGTTTCGATGAAGGCGAGGCGTTCGATCAGCGGGGCGATGGGCGCCTCGTGCGCGGCGACGTAGGCCACGTCGCGACGCCACGGGACGAAGCCGTTGCCCATGTCGAACTCGTACGGATCGCCGGGCTGCACGAGGCCCAGCGCCACGAAGCTTTGCAGCTTGTCCGTGCCGCCGAACACCGTGGCCGGCGCGTAGTAGGCCACGCGGTCGCCCGCCGCCACGCGCTTGAGCGGCGCGAGCTTGCCGTGGCCCACCTGCGTGAACCCGAGCGGGCGGTGGTCCCGGCCGCGCCGGGCGTGCTCGGCGCTGGCGACCGCAATCCAGTTGCGTTGTGCCATGGTGTCTCAGGCCGGGGCGTGCAGGCCGACTTCATTGCCTTCGGTGTCGCGCAGGTGGGCGATGAAGCCCATGCCCGGCGGCAGCGCGGACTTGGGCGCCACGATCTGCCCGCCGGCCGCTTCGACGCGCGAGAGCACGGCATCGATGCTGGGCATGCAGTCGAGGTAGACGCGGATGCCGCTGCCGGCTTGTGCGCTGGTGTTGGCGCCGGGCTTCAGCGCGCCGCCGGTGGCGGGGTCGTCGTAGGGAAACACGGCCAGGGGGTTGCCGCCGAAATCCTCGCGGCGCAGCTTGCGCGCGAGCACGGTTTCGTAGAAGGCCTGGGCGCGGTCCAGGTTGGCGACCGGAATCTCGAACCAGGTGATGGCATGGGTGGTCATGAAGAACTCTCTTTCGTTCGTTGCGTTGGAAGGAGCCTGGATGGTGCGAGCCGCCTCCTGACAACGTCTTGTCAGTAGCCTGTCATGACGGACGAAAAAAAGCCCGCGATGCTCTGGGAGCATGCGCGGGCTGGTGTCGGCCGGTGCCAATGAAGTTAGAGCACGTCGCTTGCGAAGTCGGCCAGTCGCGAGCGTTCGCCGCGCGCCAGCGTGATGTGCCCGCCGTGCGGCCAGCCCTTGAACTTGTCGACCGCGAAGGTCAAGCCCGACGAGCCTTCGGTGAGGTAGGGCGTGTCGATCTGCGCGAGGTTGCCCATGCAGATGATCTTGGTGCCCGGGCCGGCGCGGGTGATCAGCGTCTTCATCTGCTTGGGCGTGAGGTTCTGTGCCTCGTCGATGATCACGTACTTGTTCAGGAAGGTCCGGCCGCGCATGAAGTTCATGCTCTTGACCTTGATGCGGCTGCGGATCAGCTCGTTGGTGGCCGCGCGGCCCCACTCGCCGGCGCCGCCACCGTCGCCCTTGGCCAGGAACTCGAGGTTGTCGTCGAGCGCGCCCATCCAGGGGCCCATCTTTTCTTCCTCGGTGCCGGGCAGGAAGCCGATGTCTTCACCCACGCTCACCGTGGCGCGGGTCATGATGATCTCGGTGTAGCGGCGGTCGTCGAGCACCTGCGTGAGGCCGGAGGCCAGCGCCATCAGCGTCTTGCCGGTGCCGGCGGTGCCGGTCAGCGTGACGAAGTCGATCTCGGGGTCCATCAGCAGATTCATCGCGAAGTTCTGCTCGCGGTTGCGCGTGTTCACGCCCCACACCGCGTTCTTGCCCGAGCTGTAGTCCTTGAGCGTCTTGAGCACGGCGGTCTTGTCGCGGATTTCGGTGACGCGCGCGTACATGCTCGGCTCGCCGGGCGCCTCGAAGAAGACGAACTGGTTGATGTACAGGTTGGGCACCAGCGGGCCGCTGATCCGGTAGAAGGTATTGCTGCCGCTTTGCCAGCTTTCGACCGTCTTGCTCTGGCGGGTCCAGAAGTCGGGCGGGAGCGCGAGCGAGCCGGCGTAGAGCAGGTCGCCGTCTTCCAGCGTCTTGTCGTTCTGGTAGTCGTCGGCGGCCAGGCCCAGCGCGCGCGCCTTGACGCGCATGTTGATGTCCTTGGACACCAGCACCACCTCCTGCTTCGGCTTGCCCGGGCGGTCCTTGGCGTACTCGTCGCGCAGCGCGTGCACGACGCCGAGGATCTGGTTGTCGGCCTTGCCCTGGGGCAGGCTGATCGGCAGCGAGTAATCGAGCGGGGCGGTCTGGAAGAAGAGGCGCCCGCCGGCTTCACGGTGGCCGGTGGTGTCGAGTTTCAGGCCCTTGTCGATGTCGGCGTCCTGCGCGGCGGCCAGCGCATCGAGCGTGCGGCTGGTCTGGCGGCCGTTGCGCGCGACTTCGGTCGTGCCCTTCTTGTGGCCGTCGAGCTCTTCCAGCACGATCATCGGCAGGAAGATGTCGTGCTCCTCGAAGCGGAACAGGCACATCGGGTCGTGCAGCAGCACGTTCGTGTCGAGCACGAACAGCTTGGCGGGGCCGGTGGACTTGCGCTTGGGG
This sequence comes from Variovorax sp. GW531-E2, assembly GCF_059423125.1. NCBI lineage: Bacteria > Pseudomonadati > Pseudomonadota > Betaproteobacteria > Burkholderiales > Comamonadaceae > Variovorax > Variovorax sp. GW531-E2. The sequence continues at coordinate 29,919 of NZ_JBWKXQ010000009.1, forward strand.
CGTGCAGGGGCCTGCTGGGGCGCCGCGACGGGCGGGGCGGCTGCCGGGGCAGGCGTGGGCACGCGCGTCTCGACCTGCACCATCGCGGGTTGTTGCTGCTGCGGGGCGCTCACCGGTGCCGACGTGGGCGCCGGGGCGGGTGCCGCCTTGGTTTTCGAGCGGCGTGCCGGACGCGCTGGGCGTGCAGTGGGCGCATCGCCGCCGCCTTCCGTGCCGAGGTTGTCGAACAGCTCCAGCGGCTGCGGTCCGCTCTTGGCGGGGGCGTCGTCGCGCGAATCGCCGGAACGGCGCGAGTTTCTGTGCGAGGGACGGGCGGGTGCGTCGATCGCGTCCGGCGAGAGCAATGCGGCGCGTTTCGTGGGGGCGGGAGGCAATGGCATGGGTCAGGTCGCTCGCAAGGAAGAAAGAGGAGGGCCGGAAAACGAAAAAGCCGCCTGTAGACCCAGGCGGCTTCGTTCGGAGGATGCGGTCGTGGAGCTCAACGGCATGAGGCCATTATGCACACCGCAAAAGACGCACCAGAGGCTCTTTGCACACTGCGTGGGGCAATTCCCACGACTTGATGCAAAAGCGCACGCCCGGTGCCTTGCGGCGCGATCAGGCGGCCTTCTTGAGTGCCTTGACGGCCTTGAGGACGTCTTCGACATGGCCTGGAACCTTGAGCCCGCGCCATTCGGCCTTCAGGATGCCATCGGCGCCGATCAGGAAAGTGCTGCGCTCGATGCCCTTGACCTTCTTGCCGTACATGATCTTGTTCTTGACCACGCCGAACATGTGGCACATTTTTTCTTCGGTGTCGGCAATCAGTTCGAAGGGGAGTTCGAGCTTGGCCTTGAATTCGTCGTGCGACTTCATGTTGTCGCGCGAGACGCCGAAGACCGTGGCACCGGCTTTTTCGAAGTCTTTGTAGTGGTCGCGGAACTGCATCGCTTCGGTCGTGCAACCCGGAGTGTTATCTTTCGGGTAAAAATACATGACCATGACGTGGCCGAGGTGCGAGGTGTTCGAAACCTTGATGCCGCCCGTGGCGTTGGCGTCGAATTCAGGAATGGGTTTGTTGACAACGATCGCCATGAAACTTGTTTTCTCCGTTAGATTCCGTTCTCCGAGCCCTCTCAGCCTTTTTCGGGCTTGCTCGATGAACGGAGGATTGGTCGTTGCTAACTTGGGGTAGCTGGCCGGTTCGCAACCCGGTATTTTACCTCGAAAACCCCTCTCTCAGCCACCCGCCGGGCTCTCGACGAGCAGGGCGGCGATGACGTGCCGGCCTTCGCCGGCCAGGATGTTGTAGGTGCGGCAGGCTGCCGGGGTGTCCATGGTCTCCACACCGGTGCGTTGCGCCATCAGGGGCTGCAGCCAGGCCGGTTGGGGAAATCGGATGCGGTTGCCGCTGCCGAAAATGACCAATTCGGCGCCCAAAGAGGCCAATTGCGCGAATTGTTCGGGGCCCAGCTGGTCGAAACGCGTGCAATCCCAGGCAAAGCGTTCGCCACGCGAACCCACGACCACGCTGCCCTCCACCTTTTCGTTGTTGATCGCGACCCAGCCGGGGCCGTGTGCGGTGAGGGTCTGGACGTCGGATTTGTCGGGCTGGAGCTTCATCGGGGCACTGGGAACTGTGGTCAAATTATAGGTTTTCCCTAGTGACACGAGGCCCGCAGGGGCCTTTGACCTTCGAGTAAACCCGCCCGGGAGGGCCCCTTTGAAGCAGCTCAAGAAATCGGCCAAGCTGGCCAACGTCCTCTATGACATCCGCGGTCCCATCATGGACGCCGCCAAGCAGATGGAGGAAGAAGGCCAGAAGATCATCAAGCTCAACATCGGCAACCTGGCCGTGTTCGGCTTCGATGCGCCCGAGGAGATCCAGCAGGACATGATCCGCAACCTGCCGACCTCGGCGGGTTACTCGGACAGCAAGGGCGTTTTCGCAGCGCGCAAGGCCGTGATGCACGAGACCCAGAAGCAGGGCGTCGCGGGCGTCACGCTCGACGACATCTACCTGGGCAACGGCGCCAGCGAGCTGATCGCCATGTCCACCAACGCGCTGCTCAACGACGGCGACGAGCTGCTGCTGCCGGCCCCCGACTACCCGCTGTGGACCGCCTCCACGAGCCTGTCGGGCGGCACGCCAGTGCACTACCTGTGCGACGAGGACAACGGCTGGATGCCGAACCTGGCCGACATCCGCGCCAAGATCACACCCCGCACCAAGGGCATCGTGGTCATCAACCCGAACAACCCGACCGGTGCGCTGTATTCCGACGAGCTGCTCAAGAGCCTCGTCGAGATCGCCCGCGAGCACGGCCTCGTGATCTTCGCCGACGAGGTCTACGATAAGGTGCTGTACGACGGCGTCAAGCACACGGCCATCGCCAGCCTGTCGACCGACGTGCTCACGCTGACCTTCAATTCGCTCTCCAAGAGCTACCGCTCGTGCGGCTACCGCGCCGGCTGGCTCGTGGTGTCGGGCGACAAGCGCAGCGCGCGCGACTACATCGAGGGCCTGAACATGCTCTCGAACATGCGCCTGTGCGCCAACGTGCCGGGCCAATGGGCGATCCAGACGGCGCTCGGCGGCTACCAGAGCATCAACGACCTCGTGTGCGAGGGCGGGCGCTTGCGCCGCCAGCGCGACCTGGCCTACGAGCTGATCACCGCCATTCCCGGCGTGAGCTGCGTCAAGCCCAGCGCCGCGCTCTACATGTTTCCCAAGCTCGATCCCGAGGTCTATCCGATCGCGGACGACCGCCAGTTCTTCCTCGAGCTGCTGAAGGAAACCCGCGTGATGCTGGTGCAGGGCACCGGCTTCAACTGGGCCACGCCGGACCACTTCCGCATCGTGTTCCTGCCCCATGAAGACGACTTGCGCGAGGCCATTAACCGCATCGCCAAGTTCCTGGAGCAGTACCGGTTGCGTCGCAAGACGGGACCATGAAATCCGCCTGCGTCGCTGCCGCGCTGTTGCTGGGCGCACTGTCTGTCGGCGCGGCCGGGAAGAAAGAGCCGGTCTCGTTCTCGCACAACGACTGGGAACTGGTCTGCGACAACACGCTGACCTGCCGCGCCGCCGGCTACCAGGCGGACGGCGGGGAGCACCAGCAGGTGTCGATGCTGATCACCCGCGCGGCCGGGCCGAACACGGCCCTCGATATTCAACTGCAGATCGGCGATGACGGCAGTGCCAAGGGGCCGCTGCGCTTCAAGGTCGGCAAGACCGCCTTGTCCGGCCTCGACGCGGGAACCGCCAGCTTCGACCAGGGCCAGATCCGCGCCGTGCTGCCCGAGCTGCTCAAGAGCGACGACGCCACCGTCACGGCCAACGGCGGCAAGAAGTGGACGCTGTCGCTCGCCGGCCTCAACGCCGTGCTGCTGAAAATGGACGAAGCGCAGGGCCGCATCGGCACCCCGGGTGCGCTGGTGCGCAAGGGCGCCAAGCCCGAGTCTTCCGTGCTGGCGCCGGTGCCCATGCCCGTCGTCCATGTGGTCAAGCCGCCGAAGGCGCGGCCTGGCGACGACACGCTGGCCGCGCGCATCTTCCCGTCGCTCGACCTGAAGGACGCGCGCGAGCGGTGCAACAACCAGGACCAGGTCAACGCCAGGTCGGTGGAGGTTCACCGCCTGAGCGACCGCAAGGTGCTGCTGGCGCTGGGCTGCGGCGTGGGCGCGTACAACTACACCACGCTGCTCTGGACCGCCAACGACAAGCCGCCCTATGCGCCCGTGTCGCTCGAGGCGAGCGGCGAGTTCGACGACAAGGACGCCAGCGTCACTTCTTCCATGAAGGGCCGCGGCATCGGCGATTGCTGGTCGAGCGAAACCTGGCACTTCAACGGCACGACCTTCGTGCGCACCAGTGCGGCCGGCGACGGCATGTGCCGCGGCTTCGCGGGCGGCGCCTGGAGCCTGCCGCGCTACGTCAGCCGCCTCGTGGACGCCGCAGCACCGTCCCTCACCCCATCCAAACCATGAACGCGACCCCTCCCATGAAATCCATCCAAGTAGGCCTGCTCGGCGCAGGCACGGTCGGCAGCGGCACCTTCAAGGTGCTCCAGCGCAACCAGGAAGAAATCAAGCGCCGCGCCGGCCGCGGCATCGAGATCACCATGGTGGCCGACCTCGACACCGCCCGTGCCCGCGAAGTGGCCGGCGAAGGCGTGAAGGTGGTCGCCGATGCGCGCGAAGTCATCGCCAACCCCGACATCGACATCGTCATCGAACTCATCGGCGGCTACGGCATCGCCAGGCAGCTCGTGCTCGAAGCCATCGCGGCCGGCAAGCACGTGGTCACGGCCAACAAGGCGCTGCTCGCCGTGCACGGCACCGAAATCTTCGCGGCCGCGCATGCCAAGGGCGTGATGGTGGCCTTCGAGGCCGCGGTGGCCGGCGGCATCCCGATCATCAAGGCGCTGCGCGAAGGCCTCACGGCCAACAGCATCCAGTGGCTGGCCGGCATCATCAACGGCACGACCAACTTCATCCTGTCCGAGATGCGCGACAAGGGCCTGGACTTCGCCACCGTGCTGAAGGAAGCCCAGCGCCTGGGCTACGCCGAAGCCGACCCCACCTTCGACATCGAAGGCGTCGACGCCGCGCACAAGGTCACGCTGATGAGCGCCATCGCCTTCGGCATTCCGGTGCAGTTCGACAAGGCCCACATCGAGGGCATCACCAAGCTCGCCGCACAGGACATCAAGTACGCCGAGCAGCTCGGCTACCGCATCAAGCTGCTGGGCGTGACCAAGCGCACCGCCCAGGGCATCGAGCTGCGCGTGCACCCGTCGCTGGTGCCGTCCAAGCGCCTGCTGGCCAACGTCGAAGGCGCGATGAACGCCGTGGTCGTGCACGGCGACGCCGTCGGCACCACGCTGTACTACGGCAAGGGCGCCGGCAGCGAGCCGACCGCCAGCGCCGTCATTGCCGACCTGGTCGACATCACGCGCCTGCACACCGCCGACGCCGCGCACCGCGTGCCGCACCTGGCCTTCCACCCCGACGCCATGAGCGACCTGAAGGTGCTGCCGATGTCGGAAGTCGTCACCAGCTACTACCTGCGCCTGCGCGTGGCCGACCAGGCCGGCGTGCTCGCCAAGGTGACGGGCCTGCTGGCCACCGCTGGCATCAGCATCGACGCCGTGCTGCAGCGCGAAGCCGACGAAGTGGGCGGCGAAGGCTCGACGCAGACCGACCTCATCATCCTCACGCACGACGCGCGCGAAGGCACCGTCAACGACGTCATGGCCGAACTGCAAGCGCTGCCGACCGTGCTCGAGCCCATCGTGCGCATCCGCAAGGAAGAGTTGAAGTGAACTACCTGAGCACCCGCGGTCACGCCGACCGCAAGCGCTTCTGCGAAATCCTCCTCGAAGGCCTGGCGCCCGATGGCGGCCTGTACCTGCCCGAGACGTACCCGCAGGTCGACACCGCCACGCTCGCCAAATGGCGCACGCTGCCCTACGCCGAGTTGGCCTTCGAAATCCTCTCGCTGTACATCGACGACATTCCCGCGGCCGACCTGAAGGCGATCTGCGCGAAGACCTACACGGCCGAGGTGTTCGGCACCGACGAGATCGTGCCGCTGCGCGAGCTCGAAGACAGCGTGTACCTCGAAGCCCTGTCCAACGGCCCCACGCTGGCCTTCAAGGACATGGCGATGCAACTGCTGGGCAACCTGTTCGAGTACGAACTGGCCCGCCGCGGCGCCGAGCTCAACATCCTGGGCGCCACCAGCGGCGACACGGGCAGCGCGGCCGAGTACGCCATGCGCGGCAAGAAGGGCGTGCGCGTCTTCATGACCTCGCCCGACGGCCGCATGAGCCCGTTCCAGCAGGCGCAGATGTTCAGCCTGCAGGACGCCAACATCCACAACATCGCCATCACCGGCGTGTTCGACGACTGCCAGGACATCGTCAAGGCGGTGTCGAACGACTTGGCCTTCAAGCGCAAGTACCGCATCGGCACGGTCAATTCGATCAACTGGGCGCGCCTGCTGGCGCAGGTCGTCTACTACTTCGCGGGCTACTTCCAGGCCACGGCGAGCAACGACAAGCCGGTGAGCTTCACCGTGCCCTCGGGCAACTTCGGCAATGTCTGCGCGGGCCATGTGGCACGCATGATGGGCCTGCCGATCCAGACGCTGGTGGTCGCCACCAACGAGAACGACGTGCTCGACGAGTTCTTCCGCACCGGCATGTACCGCGTGCGCGCAGCGGTCGATACGCACGAAACCTCCAGCCCGTCGATGGACATCAGCAAGGCCAGCAACTTCGAGCGCTTCGTGTTCGACCTGGTCGGCCGCGATCCCGCGAAGCTGCGCCAGCTGTTCGTGGACGACCTGGGCCTGACGGGCAGCTTCGACCTGAGCGCCGATCCGGCGTTCAAGCAGGCCGCCGAGCGCTTCGGCTTTCGCAGCGGCCGCAGCACGCACGCCGACCGGCTCGCGATGATCCGCGACACCGAGAAGCGCTTCGCCACGCTGATCGACCCGCACACCGCCGACGGCCTCAAGGCCGCGCGCGAGCAGCTCACGCCCGGCGTGCCGATGGTGGTGCTGGAGACCGCGCTGCCGATCAAGTTCGCGGCCACGGTGGTCGAGGCGCTGGGCGAGGAGCCCGCGCGCCCGAAGAAGTTCGAAGGCATCGAAGCCTTGCCCAAGCGCGTGGTCCAGCTGCCGGCCGATGCCGAGGCCGTCAAGGCCTACATCGCCCAGCACTGCGACTGACCGGGGCGCCCGCGGCATGAAGGTCGTCGGCTTCGCCGGGTATTCCGGCGCTGGCAAGACCACGCTGGTGGAGCGCCTGATTCCCGTGCTCAAGCAGCGCGGGCTGCGCGTGTCGGTGGTCAAGCATGCGCACCACCGCTTCGACATCGACCACGTCGGCAAGGACACCTGGCGCCACCGGCAGGCCGGGGCCTTCGAGGTGGTCGTCGCGTCCGACCAGCGGCTGGCGCTGATGCGCGAGTTCGAGGTGCCGGTCGAGCTCACGGTGCACCAGCTGCTCGCCGAGCTGCATCCGGCGGTCGACTGGGCACTGGTCGAGGGCTTCCGGCACAGCGACGTGCTCAAGATCGAGGTCTGGCGACCGAGCGGCGACGGCGAGGCGCCGCGCCCCGCGCTGTACATCGACGACCCCTTTGTCACCGCCATCGCCACCGATGCGCCGGGCGGCCTGCCCGAGGCCACGGCGCGCCCGGTGCTCGACCTCAACGACGCCGAGGCCATTGCCACGTGGTTGATCGACAGCGGCGAGCGCTTCGACTACAACCCCGGACACCATGGCTGATTCCTCTCCCGTTCCCTTCGCCGCCTCGTCCTCGCGCCCGCCGCTGATGCCGCTCGATGAAGCGATCGCGGTGCTGCTCGCCAAGGCCCGGCCGCTGCTGCCGGCCGAAAGCGTCGGCACCTTCGACGCCGACGGGCGCGTGCTGGCGCAGGACCTCGTCTCGGGCCTCACCGTGCCGCCGCGCGACAACAGCGCGATGGACGGCTACGCCGTGCGCGCGGCCGATTGCGCCACGCCCGGCACCGAGCTGGCCGTGACGCAGCGCATTCCCGCCGGCACCGTCGGCACGCCGCTCGCGGCCGGCACGGCGGCGCGCATCTTCACGGGGGCGCAGATTCCCGAAGGCGCCGACGCGGTCGTCATGCAGGAAGACACGACCGCCACGCCGCAGGAAGGTGGCCTGGGTGCCGTGCGCATCGCCATCGCGCCCGTGGCCGGGCAGTGGGTGCGCCGTGCAGGGGAAGACGTGGCTTCGGGCGACGTGGTGCTTCAGCGCGGTGAACGCCTCACGCCTGCCGCGCTCGGTCTGGCCGCCAGCGTCGGCTTCGACACGCTGCAGGTCGCGCGCAAGCCGCGCGTGGCCATGCTCTCGACCGGCGACGAGCTGGTGATGCCCGGCGAGGTCGCGCCCGACGCGATGAAGCCCGGCGCGATCTACAACTCGAACCGCTTCTTCATGCGCGCGCTGCTGCGCCGCCTGGGCTGCGAGGTGAACGACCTGGGCATCGTGCCCGACAACCGCGAAGCCACCATCGCCGCGCTGCGCGAGGCGGCCGAGGCGAACGACCTGATCATCACCACCGGCGGCGTCTCGGTCGGCGAAGAAGACCACATCCGCGCCGCGCTGCAGTCGCTGGGCGAGCTGCAGCTGTGGTCGCTGTCGATGAAGCCTGGCAAGCCCTTCGCCTACGGCTCGATCGCGCGCACGAACGGGCAGGGCGCCTGCCACGTCACGGGGCTGCCCGGCAACCCGGTGTCGAGCTTCCTGACCTTCCTGATGCTGGTGCGGCCCTTCCTGCTCGCACTGCAGGGGGCCACGCGCGTGGCGCCCGCGGCCGTGCCGTTGCGCGCCGATTTCGACTGGTCGCGCGCCGACAAGCGCCGCGAGTTCCTGCGCGTGCGGCGCAACGCGGCGGGCGGGCTCGACCTGTTCGCCAACCAGAGCTCGGGCGTGCTCACCTCGATGGTCTGGGGCGACGGCCTGGTCGACAACCCGGCGGGCCGGACCATCCAGGCCGGCGACACCGTGAACTTCATTCCCCTCGCATCGCTGCTCGGCTGAATCTCCCCATGAAGGTCCGCATCCGTTATTTCGCCTCCGTGCGCGAGGCACTGTCCAGCAGCGGTGAAACCGTCGACACGGCCGCCGGCACGCTGGCCGCCCTGCGCGACGAACTCATCGCCCGCGGCGGGGCCTACGCCAGCGCGCTCGCACGCGGCAAGGCCGTGCGCATGGCGCTCGACCAGGCCATGAGCGACGAAGCCGCCGCGCTGAGCGACGACTGCGAAGTCGCGTTCTTCCCGCCCGTCACGGGCGGCTGAGCCGCGCGTCCAGCGCCACGAGGCGCTCGCGCAGGCCGTCCGACGCGCGCGTCATCGGCGAGCGCAGCTCGTCCCGCAGTTCACCCGCATGCGCCAGCAAGGCCTTCAGTGGGCCCGGGTTGGGTTCGGCGAACAGCATCTCCAGCAGCGGTTGCAGAGGTTGCCATTCGGCGCGCGCCTCGGCCAGCCGGTTCTCGGCCAGCAGGCGCACCAGCCGCACGAGGCGCTTCGTCTGCACATGGCCGCTGGCCGCGATGGCGCCCACGCCGCCTTCGGCCATGGTGGCGAAGATCTGGTGGTCTTCACCCGTGAGCACCTGCAGCCGGCCGTCGGCGATCACCGCACGCGTCTTGGCCATGTCGCCGCCGCAGTCCTTGATGCCGCGGATGCGCGGGTGCTCGGCCAGCGCCAGCATCGTCTCGCGCGCGATGGTCACGCCCGTGCGGTAAGGGATGTCGTAGACCAGCACGGGCACCGTGCTGGCGTCGGCGATGGTGTGGAACCACTCGAGCACGCCGGCTTGCGACGGGCGGATGTAGTGCGGCGCGGCCACCAGCAGGCCCGCCAGCGGGCGCTCCGAGAGCCTGCGCACCCAGGCCGTGGCCTTGCCCAGGTGGTAGCCCGACACGCCCATGACGACCGGCAGGCCGCCAGCGGCGGTCAGCACGGTGTCGAGCACGGCCAGCTGTTCGGCCTCGTCGAGCGCGGCGGCTTCGCCGGTCGAGCCGCAGGGCACGAAGCCGGTCACGCCGTCGTCGACAAGCCTTCGGACGAGCGCCGCCAGGGCGGTGTGGTCGACCGCGCCGTCGCGGAACGGGGTGACGAGGGCGACCCACAGGCCCGAGAAATCGGTCGCGGTGTCGGCGGTTGGTTGTTGATGTGGCACGCAGGCTTCCTTTCAGGAATCGACCGATGGAAAGAACCACCGTCCGATGCGCGCGCAACCCAAGAGGGGCCAAAGCCTTGGCAGGTTCCGTCGCTCATCCGACGACGGAACCTCGGCTCCGGTCAGACGAGCTTTGGTTTTTTGGCTTTGTTGCCCTGGCGCGCGCGTGCCTGACCTTCGAACGAAGGCGAGAGGCGGGTGGACGTGCGGCGCGAAGGCATGGGCTGCATTGTCGCGCCTAGGCCGGCGGTGCGGTGGCGCTGCGTTGCAGGCTCACGACACGGCCGCCCTCGGCGGCGCGGGCATTGCCCAGGAATTCGACCGTGACCTGGTTGCCCAGCTGCGCGTCGGTCTTGAGGTCGAGCGCGCCGAACAGCTGGCCGTCGACCCGGAACCAGCGCACCTCGGCCGTGTGCTTGCCTTGCGGCACCTGGGCCGTGAGGATTTCGGTGACTGGCCCGCTCACCGTGTGCAGGTGCGTGAACCGGCGTGCGCGCAGCAGCTGCGGCAGCACGCCGACCGCGAACACCAGCGCACAGATGGCGGCCGCGTACCCCGCCATGAACAGGCCGAAGCCCGGGCGAAAACCGTCGGCCCACGCCGTCCCGATCGCCAGGACCGCGCCGCCCGCCAGCACGACGCCCATGAAGCGGCGGTCCGAGCGCCCGGCGCGCCGACGGTCGCGCGAGGTGGCCGGCCGCTCGGTGCGCGTAGCCTGGCGCGCCATCGGATAACGCGTGCGCAGCAGCAGATGCACGGCGTTGTCGCGCGCCACGCATTCGATCTCGACGGGCGCCTGCGCCAAGTGCCGCACCGCCGTCAGCGGCCGGCCCGTGGCGTGGCTGCGAGGCGCGTCCAGGCCCAGCACCGGCACGACGTCGACATGGAACTGGCCGTCGACCGTGTAGCGCAGCGCGCCGCCGGGCAGGGCGGCCACGTGGTCCACGGTGCCGGCCACGGTGAACTTGCTGTTCTTCGCCAGGGCCTCGCGGGTGGCCTGGGCCAGGCGCCGGTCGATCCGCGTCCGATGGGTGAACAGCCACACGCCCAGCAGCAAGGTGACCAGCGCCGCCGCGTTCATCGCCAGGGCCAGGCCCGCCGGGGCGCCAGGCAGCCGCCCGATCACCACGAAGACGAGGGCGCAACCCGCCAGCAGCACGGCCAGCACCGCCAGGCCGGCAGCCGGGGTGCGCGCGGCAAGGTCGACGCGCCGCAGCATCTCGACATCGTCGGGTGTCAGGGGCTGCGACGTGGGGGCCGGCATCGGCGCAGTGTAGGGCGGCAGTGCCACAATTTGGGCATGTCTTCGCTCCCTCGCGTTTCCATCCAGACGGCCGACTTCGACGCCGGTGCCGAGATCGCCGCCCTGCGCGCGGCCGACGCGCGCGTCGGCGCTGTCTGCAGCTTCATCGGCACCGTGCGCGACCGCAACGACGGCAGCACCATCGCCTCGATGGAGCTGGAGCACTACCCCGGTATGACCGAAAAAGCCATCGAGGCCATGATCGACGAGGCCCACAAGCGCTTCGACATCCTCGGCGCGCGCGTGATCCACCGCGTGGGGCTGCTGCAGCCGCTGGACCAGATCATGATGGTGGCGGTGGTGTCCGCCCACCGCGGCCAGAGCTTCCAGGCCTGCGAGTTCCTGATGGACTACCTGAAGACGCAGGCCCCGTTCTGGAAGAAGGAGCAGACGCCCGAAGGCGCGCGCTGGGTCGATGCCCGCGTGACCGACGACGAGGCGCTGGCGCGCTGGGGCATCGCGGCTTCGAATAGCGCCACCTGAGCGGCGCGGTCGAGACTTACGGTGCGATCAGCGCCGAGGCCGCCAGTGCCTTGGCTTCCGCGCCGCAATCCTGAGCGGGCACCGCACCCGCCGCGCGTGCCTTCGCGATCTCCGACCGGGCACCCGCCATCTGTGCCTGGAACACCGGGTTCGTGTGCAGCCTGGCCACCGTCGCCGCGCCGACCAGCCGGCCGTTCTCGATGTCGCTCTGCCAGTGCACGCCGCAGATCGCGCGGCTCTGCGAGAAGGCCCGGCCGCGCTGCAGCAGCGCGTCGGCGCGCTCGGGCGCGAGTTCCGTCAGCACCAAGGCCCAGGCCCAGCCCACGGCCGAGTGGCCCGAGGGGTAGGAGCCGTCCTTGGCCAGCGAGGCTTCTTCGGCGGGCGTGCAACTGCCGGTCTTGAACGCCACGAAGGGGCGCGTGCGGTTGTAGGTGTTCTTGGCCTTGTAGGTGGCCGTGCCGGCGTCGGCCAGCGTGCGGCGCAGCAGCATGTTCAGGTTCGGCGTGGCCTGCTCGGAGATGGGCATGCCCAGCGCACACGAGAACACCTCGGTGGCTTTCGGAAACTTGAGGTTGGCGTCCTGCACCGCCAGCGCGCCGCGCGGCGTGCCCTGCAGGGCCGTGAGCGCGCGGAAGGTGGCGCCGTCGGCCGCCAGCGCGGCCGAGCCCTCGGCCGGGGGCGCCGGCAGCAGGGCGAGGCTGTCGGGCAGCTCGGCGGCGGGCAGGTAGCCCTTGAGGTAGCCCGAGCCCGGGCGCAATTCGCCGACTTCGGCGGGGGAAACGGGCGCGGTGCTGCCGCAGGCGCCGAGCAGCAGCGCGGCCGCCAGCGAGGCGGCGAGGGTCGTGAATCGCATGAGGGATGTGTCTCCGGCTTTGTTGTTGGAAGGTGAGGTCCCATCGTAGAGGGACCCCACCGGGCCGAAGATCACTCATGTGACGGCCGTCTCAGGCCGCGCAGCTCAGGGCTTGAAGCCGCTCGCCTGGATGATCTTTTCCCAGGTCTGCGTGTAGGTGCGCACGCGGCCCGCGAACTGGCCCTGGGGCTCGTAGCCGACCGTCAGGCCCATCGTGGTGAGCTTCTGCTTCACGTCGGGCATGGCCAGCACCTTCTGCAGCGCGTCGCCGTACCTGTCGATGACCGCCTGCGGCGTGCCCACTGGCGCGAAGATGCCGTAGTAGGGCAGGTCTTCGAGGTTCGCAAAGCCCAGCTCGGTGAAGGTCGGCACGTTCGGCAGCAGCGCCTGGCGCTTGGCGCCGATGGAGGCCACGATGCGCACCTTGCCCGCGCGGTGGTTCTCGATGAAGTCGGGCACCGAGGCGATGCCCGCCGTGATCTGGTTGCCCAGCATGTCGGCCGTCATGGGCGCGCTGCCGCGGTAGGGCGCGGGCTGCACGTCGATCTTGTACTTGTCCGAGATCATCTTCACCAGGAACTCGGGGATCGACGCCGGTGCCGGCACGCCGATGGTTTCCTTGCCGCCCTTTTGCGTGCGGATCCACTTCACGTACTCGTCGATGCTCTTGGCCGGCGTGCCGCCCGACACCGCCAGCACGTTGGCGAAGGTGGCAAAGCCGGCCACGGGCACGAAGTCGGTCGCGGGGTTGAAGCCCGGGTTCTTCACCACCTGCGGCAGGATCGAGATGGAGTGGTCATGCGACAGGAACAGCGTGTGGCCGTCGGCCGGCGCGGCCTTCAGCGCCTGCGCCGCGATCTGGCCGCCCGCGCCCGCGCGGTTCTCGACCACCACGGGCACGCCCAGCACGTCCTTGAGCTTCTCGCCCAGGGTGCGCGCAATGGCGTCGGTGCCCGCGCCGGCGGGAAAGCCCACCAAGAGGCGCACCGGCGTGCCGCTCTGGGCCTGCGCCAGGCCGGCCATGCCCAGGGCCGCTGCCAGGAGACCCACGCTGAACGCGCGGCGCATCGGTTGGACGCGCTGCATTGAAAAAACCATGATCGACTCCATTCGAAGAAAGAGAGAAATGCCTACGGCGGGACGGTGCGGGGCCCGGTGCAATACCCGTGCCCAGGGTGCAAATCCGATTCGCAACCTTGAATCGTGCCCGAACAGCCCTATTTTGGATGCAGGAATACCACCATGCGACAAGACAAACTCACCACCAAATTTCAGGAAGCACTGAGCGACGCCCAGTCGCTCGCCCTTGGCAGCGACAACGCCTACATCGAACCGGCGCACCTGCTGGTCGCGATGCTGCGCCAGGACGACGGCCCGCGCGCCCTGCTGGAGCGTGCCGGCGTCAACGTGCCCGGGCTGCTGCAGGCCGCCGAAGGCGCCATCAAGAAACTGCCCCAGGTGCAGGGCCACGACATCGTGCAGGTCGGCCCCGAGCTGGGCAAGCTGCTGCAGGCGACCGAGAAGGAAGCCATCAAGCGCAATGACCAGTTCATTGCGGGCGAACTCTTTCTGCTCGCCGTGGCCGACAGCAAGGCCGACATCGGCAAGATCGCCAAGGACAACGGCCTGAGCCGCAAGTCGCTCGAATCGGCCATCGAGGCCGTGCGCGGCGGGCAGGGCGTGAACAGCGCCGACGCCGAAGGCCAGCGCGAAGCCCTCAAGAAATACTGCCTGGACCTCACCGAGCGCGCCCGCCTGGGCAAGCTCGACCCGGTCATCGGCCGCGACGAGGAAATCCGCCGCGCCATCCAGGTGCTGCAACGCCGCACCAAGAACAACCCCGTGCTCATCGGCGAACCCGGCGTGGGCAAGACCGCCATCGTCGAAGGCCTGGCCCAGCGCATCGTCGCCGGCGAAGTGCCTGAGTCGCTCAAGGGCAAGCGCGTGCTGTCGCTCGACATGGCCGCGCTGCTCGCGGGCGCCAAGTTCCGCGGTGAGTTCGAGGAGCGCCTGAAGACTGTTCTGAACGAACTCGCGAAGGACGAAGGCCAGACCATCGTCTTCATCGACGAGCTGCACACCATGGTCGGCGCCGGCAAGGCCGAGGGCGCGATGGACGCGGGCAACATGCTCAAGCCCGCGCTCGCGCGCGGCGAGCTGCACTGCGTGGGCGCCACCACGCTCGACGAGTACCGCAAGTACATCGAGAAAGACGCTGCGCTGGAGCGCCGCTTCCAGAAGATCATCGTGGGCGAGCCCAGCGTCGAGGCCACCATCGCCATCCTGCGCGGCTTGCAGGAGAAGTACGAAGTGCACCACGGCGTGCAGATCACCGACCCGGCCATCGTGGCCGCGGCCGAGCTGTCTGACCGCTACATCACCGACCGCTTCCTGCCCGACAAGGCCATCGACCTGATCGACGAGGCCGCGGCCAAGATCAAGATTGAGATGGACTCCAAGCCCGAGGTCATGGACCGCCTCGACCGCCGCCTGATCCAGCTGCAGATCGAGCGCGAAGCCGTGCGCCGCGAAAAGGACGAAGCCTCGCAGAAGCGCTTCGGCCTCATCGAGGACGAGATCACCAAGCTGCAAAAGGAAATCGCCGACTACGACGAGATCTGGCAGGCCGAGAAGGCCCAGGCCCAGGGCAGCGCGCACGTGCGCGAAGACATCGACAAGATCAAGTTCCAGATCGAAGAGTGGAAGCGCAAGGGCGACTTCAACAAGGTTGCCGAGCTGCAGTACGGCCAACTTCCGGCGCTCGAGAAGCGCCTGAAGGAAGCCGAGGAGAGCGAGGCGAGCAAGGGCAAGTCCAGCGCGCCCACGCTGCTGCGCACGCAGGTCGGTTCGGAAGAAATCGCCGAGGTCGTGGCGCGCGCCACCGGCATCCCGGTCGCCAAGCTGATGCAAGGCGAGCGCGACAAGCTGCTCGTCATGGAAGACAAGCTGCACGAACGCGTGGTCGGCCAGGACGAGGCCATCGGTGCGGTCGCCAACGCGATCCGCCGCTCGCGCTCGGGCCTGAGCGATCCGAACCGCCCCACGGGTTCGTTCCTGTTCCTCGGCCCCACGGGCGTGGGCAAGACCGAGCTGTGCAAGGCGCTCGCGGGCTTCCTGTTCGACAGCGAAGACCACCTGATCCGCATCGACATGAGCGAGTTCATGGAGAAGCATTCGGTCGCCCGCCTCATCGGCGCGCCGCCGGGCTACGTGGGTTACGAAGAGGGCGGCTACCTCACGGAAGCCGTGCGCCGCAAGCCCTACAGCGTGGTGCTGCTCGACGAGGTCGAGAAGGCCCACCCCGATGTGTTCAACGTGCTGCTGCAGGTGCTCGACGATGGTCGCCTCACGGACGGCCAAGGCCGCACCGTGGACTTCAAGAACACCGTGATCGTGATGACCAGCAACATCGGTTCGCCGATCATCCAGTCGATGGTGGGCCAGCCGAGCGAAGAGATCAAGGAAGCGGTGTGGGACGAGCTGAAGAACTACTTCCGCCCCGAGTTCCTGAACCGCATCGACGAGACCGTCGTGTTCCACGCGCTCGACGCGAAGAACATCGAATCGATCGCCGCGATCCAGCTCAAGGTGCTGCAGGCGCGCCTGGCGAAGATGGACTTGGGCTTGCAGGTGTCGCCTGCGGCGCTGGCCGAAATTGCCAAGGTCGGCTTCGACCCGGTGTTCGGTGCGCGTCCGCTCAAGCGTGCGATCCAGCAGCGCATCGAGAACCCGCTCTCGAAGCTGTTGCTGGACGGCAGCTTCGGGCCGAAGGACACGATCGAGGTCGAAACCGACCCGATCCAGTCGCCGGGCCAGTTCTCGTTCCGAAAGGGCGGGGAACCAACGGCGGCTGCATCGGCCTAAAGTCGGATGATGAACTTCATTCTTCGCGTCATTCTTCTGCTCCTGGGGCTGGTCTTCGCGGCCAGCCTGGCCGTGGCGGCCCTGCTGCTGGCGGCGGTGTGGGGTGTGCGCTACGCCTGGGGGCGCCTCACGGGCAAGCCCGTGACGCCCTGGGTCATGCGTTTCAACCCGCGCTCGGGTTTCGATCGATTTCGCCATGCGGCACAGCAGCCGGCCGAGCCGACGGCGGCCGACGTGGTCAGCGCCCGTGCGCGCGGCGAATCGGTGCGCAGCCCGGTCGTGCTGGGCCCGGCCGACGATGTGACCGACGTGCGGGCCCGGCCCGTGCGCGGCGACTGAGCCCCGTTTCCCCCGATCAGGCGCTGTACAGCGCCTCGATCTCGTTGGCGTAAGACTTGTAGATGCTGGAGCGCCGCACCTTCATGGTCGCGGTGACTTCACCGTCGTCATGGTCCAACTCTTTGGTGAGCAGATGAAAACGTCTGATCTGCGACACCTGCGCCAGCTTCCCGTTGCCGCGCGCCACTTCGGCCTCGATCAGCGCGCGCACCTTGGGTTCTTCCACCAGCGAGCGGAAATGCGTAAAGGGCAGGCGCTGCGCTTCGGCCCATTTGCCGACCGTCTCGTAGTCGATCTGCAGCAGCGCGCCGACGAACTTGCGGCCGTCCGCCACCACGATGCATTCCTTGATGAAGGGGCTGCCCTTCATGGTGTTCTCGATCTCCGAGGGCGTGAGGTTCTTGCCGCCGGCGGTGATCATGATGTCTTTCAGGCGGTCGACGATGCGCAGCTGGCCGCCGGCTTCCTCGCGCACCACGTCGCCCGTGTGCAGCCAGCCATCGCGGATCGATGAGGCCGTGGCCTCGGGGTTCTTGTAGTAGCCCTCGAACACCATGTCGCCGCGCACCAGCAACTCGCCGGCTTCGCCCACGCGGTGCTCGGTGCCCAGCGTCGGCGGGCCGACGGTGCCGATGGTCACGGCGTCGGCGCGGTGGCCCGAGACCATGCCGGTCGATTCGGTGAGGCCGTACACCTCGACCAGCGGCACGCCCAGCGTGCGAAAGAAGCGCACCACGTCCGCGGGAATCGGCGCCGCGCCCGTGAGCGCGATGCGCGCGCGGCGCAGGCCGATGAAGTTCTGCAGCGCGCGCAGCACGGTCCAGTAGGCGAGGGCGAAGCGGCCGCGCTCGGCCAGCGTCCAGGCGCTGCGCGGCTTCTCGGCCAGCGGCGCGCAGGCCTCGATGGCCTTGCGGAACAGTGCGCGCTGCAATCTGCCTGTTTCCTGCATCTTGATGCTGATGCCCGCGTGCAGCTTTTCCCAGATGCGCGGCACGCCGAGGAACATGGTGGGCGCCACCTCGCGCAGGTCTTCCTGCACGGTGCGGATCGATTCGCCGAAGTTGACCTGCGAGCCCAGGTACAGCGGCACGAAGGCCGTGAGCATCTGCTCGGCCACATGGCACAGCGGGAGGTACGACAGGTGCGTGGTGCTGCCGTCGAGCCCGAGCCGCTCGACGATGCCGGGCACGACGCCGCGGATGTTGCGGTACGAAATCATCGCGCCCTTGGGCTTGCCCGTGGAGCCCGAGGTGTAGATCATCAAACCGATGTCGGCCAGCGTCTGGCGCTGCAGCGCGGCGTCGATGAGCGCGGTGCCGTCGCGTGCCAGCACCTCGGCGCCGGCCTGCTCGACTTCCGCAAAGGTCGCGATGCGCTCGCGCACCTCGGGCGGGTAGCTCGCGAGGCCCTTGGTCTCGATCACGACGATCTTGCGCAGGCGCGGCAGCTGGTCGAGGGCATCGAGCACCTTGTCGGTCTGCTCCTGGTCTTCGCAGACGATCACCTCGATGTCCGCATGGCCGACCACGTAGGCGACCTCGTTGCTCGGGCTGGTGGGGTACACGCCCACGGTCACGGCGCCGATGAGCCCCGCGCCCATCTGCGCGAGCAGCCACTCGACGCGGTTCTCCGAGATCACGCCCAGGTGCCCGCCGGGCGCGAGGCCCATCGCGTGCAGGCCCAGGCCGAAGCGGCTGGCGCGCTGCAGGTAGCCGGCCCAGTCCAGCGGATGCCAGATGCCGAAGTCCTTCTGCCGGATCGCGATGCGCTGCGGCTGCAGGCGTGCCTGCTCGCGCAGCATCTGCGGCAGGGTGAGCGAAGGGAGCAGGTTCGTCGTCATGACAGCCAGCGCTTGCGGCGCTTGTAGTGCTTCAGCTCGCGGAAGCTGCGCGATTCGCCGCTGCCACCCACGCCGAGATAGAACTCGCGCACGTCGGGGTCGGCCGCGAGCCGTTCGGCGCTGCCGTCGATCACGACCTTGCCGCTTTCCATGATGTAGCCCGTGTGGGCTATGGCCAGTGCCACGCTGGCGTTCTGTTCCACCAGCAGCATCGAGGTGCCGCGCTCGGCATTGATGCGCGCGATGATCGTGAAGATGTCCTCGACCAGCTTGGGCGACAGGCCCAGCGAGGGCTCGTCGAGCAGGATCAATTGAGGCTGCGCCACCAGCGCACGCCCGATGGCGAGCATCTGCTGCTCGCCGCCCGAGAGATAGCCCGCGAGGCCCTTGCGGCGTTCGTGCAGGCGAGGGAAGTAGGCATAGACGTCGTCGAAGTTGCGCGACGCGGGCGCGACGCCCGTGCGGCCCGTCAGCGCGTAGGTCGCAGCGACCAGGTTCTCTTCGACCGTGAGGTCTTCGAACACGCGCCGGCCTTCCATCACATGGCTCAGGCCGCGCCGCACCAGCTGCTGCGGCGCGAGCCGCTCGGTCGGTGCGCCGTCGAACACGATGCGACCGGCCTCGACCTCGCCGTCTTCCAGCGCGAGCAGGCCCGACACTGCCTTCAGCGTGGTCGACTTGCCCGCGCCGTTGCTGCCCAGCAGCGCCACGATCTGTCCGCGCGGCACGGCCAGCGACAGGCCGCGCAGCACCTGCACGACCTTGTTGTAGACCACCTCGATGTTGTTGACCTCGAGCACGAGGTCGGGCGGTGCCGCGCGCGCGTCCATCGTGTCGGTCAGTTCAGTGCGATCCAGTCCGACGCCGGCACCATCTTCTGCGCCTTCATGTCGGCCTTGTAGACGCGGCCCACGGGAATCGAATTGCCCTTGATGGTGATCGGCGTGCCGATGATCCCGCCGGTGTCGAAGTCCTTGATGGTGTTGAGCGCGGCCTTCAGGTTCTTGCCGTCCAGCGGCTTGCCGGCGTCGAGCGTGCGCTTGGCGGCTTCGGTGAACAGCATCGCCGTGAGGAAGCCCTGCGTGTAGGCCGTGCTCTGGTACTCGGGGCGCAGCGCGCGGATCTTGTCGAGCATCGGTGCCTTGGCCGAGGTGTCGTAGTAGTAGCGGTAGGGCATGACGCCCATGAAGCCGTCGCCGCCTTCGCCCATCTTCATGACGGTGGAGCTGTCCATGGTCCAGAAGGTGCCCATCCACTTGCTGGTCATGCCCATCTGCTTGCCCTGCTGAACGAACTCGGGAATGGGCGCCAGGATGTAGCCGTGGAAGATCGTGTAGTCGGGCGCGGCGCGGCGCAGCTTGATGACCTCGGTCGACACGTCGACGCTGCCCGCGGGCGTCATGAGCTTCACCGGCACGCTCAGGCCCAGCTTCTTGGCAGCAGCTTCGCTGGCCTCGATGGGGTCGCGACCGAACTCGGAGTCCGAGTACACGAAGGCCACCTTGGCGCCCGGCTTTTCCTTGGCGATGTGGCGCAGCAGGATGCCGATCTGCTCGGTGTAGTCGGGGCCCACGAGGAACTGGTTCGGGTACTTGGCCGGGTCGTTCAGCTCGGTGGCGAACGAGGCGCCCGCCATCAGGATCTGGCCGCCGCGGTCCAGCTCGGGGTTGATGGTCTTGGAGAAACCGGTGGAGTCGCCGTAGTAGAGGTTGACCTTGTTCTGGCTCGTGATCTTCTTGAAGGCCGCCACCGACACGTCGACCTTGTAGCCCGTGTCTTCCGGCACGTAGCGCAGCTTGCGGCCCTTGATGCCGCCCGCGTCGTTGACCATCTTCACGTAGTCGGCAATGCCGGCGTTGATGCCCACGCCCGCGAAGGCGAACACGCCGGTCATGGGGATCGAGCCGCCGATGACGATGTCCTCGTTGCCTTGCGCGTTCGCCGCGAAGGGCACGGCGGCGGCCAGGCCTGCGGCGATCAGCAGGGCGCGGCGCTGGGGGAAAAGCTTCTTCGTTGTCTTGGGCATGTGTGTCTCCTGGTTCTAGTTACGAAACGGCCATAGATGGAAAAAGCGGCGCAGGCGCCGCCACACTTCTGCGAGCCCGTGCGGCTCGAACACCAGAAATCCGACGATCAGCAGGCCGAAGACGACGGTGCGCACCGGCGAGAGGAACACGGTCATCTCGACGCCGCCCGGCAGCAGGTCGACCACCAGCTTGAGCAGCTCGGGCACCATGGTCATGAACACGGCGCCGAAGATGCCGCCCAGGATGGTGCCCATGCCGCCGACGATGATGGCGGCCAGGAAGAAGATCGACATCAAGAGCGGAAAGCTCTCGGGCGTGACCACGCGGAAGAAGTAGGCCCACAGGCCACCCGCCACGCCCGCGTAGAACGACGACAGCCCGAAGGACAGCAGCTTGTAGCGCAGCAGCGGAATGCCCAGCACCTCGGCCGAGATGTCGCGGTCGCGGATGGCGATGAAGGCGCGGCCCACGCGCGTGCGAAACAGGTTGGCCGCGCCGAGCACCATCAGCACCATCACCGGAACAATCACCCAGTACAGGCGAAACGAGGTGTCCAGCGGCAGGCCGAAGAGCTGCGCGGGCGGCAGCGAAATGCCCGTGGTGCCGCCCGTGAGCTTGAGGTTGGCGAACAGGAAGTGGGTGATGAACGAGGCGGCGATGGTCGCGATGGCCAGGTACAGGCCCTTCACGCGCAGCGACGGGATGCCGACGACGAGCCCGCCGAGCATGGCGACCACGCCGCCCGCGAGGATGTTCAGCAGGAAGGGCGTGCCCAGCCGCGTCTGCATGATCGCGACGGTGTACGCGCCCAGGCCCATGAACGCGGCCTGCCCCAGGCTCACCAGGCCCGTGTAGCCGGTGAGGATGTTCAGCCCCGTGGCGCTCGCCACGTTGATGGCGACGAGGCACGCGAGGTACAGCCAGTAGTCGCTGGCCATGAAGGGGAACAGCACGAGCAGCGCCGCGCCGATCGCGAGCCACACCTTCTGCGTGCGCGAATCGAACAGCGCCGCGTCGGCGATGTAGCTTTGCTTGAGGGTGCCGATGCGCATGGCTAGAGCCTCTCGATCTCGTGGGTGCCGAAGAGCCCGTACGGCCGCACCATCAGCACGAACACCAGCACGATGAAGGTGGCGAGCAGCTTGTATTCGCCGCCGAGGTAGGAGCCGGCCAGCGCTTCGATGAGACCGATGAGCACGCCGCCGACGAGTGCACCGAGCACGCTGTCGAGCCCGCCGACGATCACCACCACCAGCACCGACAGCCCGAACACGCCCATCGACGACGAGATGCCGCCGATGGCGCCGACGATGATGCCGGCCACCGCCGCGATCATGGCCGAGGCCACCCAGGCCAGCGAGAACACGCGCGGCACGTGGATGCCCATCGAATACGCGGCGGCCTGGTCGGAGGCCGTGGCCCGCAGCGCCACGCCGCCGCGCCAGAAGCGAAACAGCAGCAGCACCAGCCCGATCAGTACCACGGCGATCAGCGCGCCGTAGGCGATCTTCGGCGCCAGGAAGGCCTCGCCGATCATCACGGGCGTGTTGGGCAGGAACTCGGGCAGGCGGCGCTGGTCGGCGGTCCAGATGATCTCGACCAGCCCGACGAGGATCGACGCCAGCCCGACCGTCACCATGAACACCGAGATCGGCGGCTCGCCCAGCAGCGGGCGGATCATGGTGCGCTCGATCACCGCGCCCAGCAGGCCGGTGCCGATCACCGAGCCCAGCACCGCCATCCAGATCGGCAGCGAGAAGCTCGCGGCGAAGGTGAAGAACAGGTAGGCGCCGACCATCAGCATCTCGCCGATGGCAATGTTGACCACGCGCGTGGCCTTGTAGACCAGCACGAAGGCCAGCGCCGCGAGCGCATACAGGCCGCCGCCGGCGATGCCGGTGAGCGCGATCTCGAAGAGGTAGGCCCAATCCATCAGGCGGCTCCCACGGCAGCTTCGCCGCGCAGCCGGCGACGCAGCTCGCCGACATCGCCCGCGCCGAGGTAGGCGCGGATCACTTCCGGGTCGGCCTGCACCTGCGCGGGCGTGCCTTGCGCGATGACCTGGCCGAAGTTGAGCACCACCACGTGGTCCGACAGGTCCATCACCATGCCCATGTCGTGCTCCACCATCAGCACCGTGATGCCCCATTCGCGCCGCACGTCGAGGATGAAGCGCGCCATGTCTTCGGTCTCTTCGCGGTTCATGCCGGCCACGGGCTCGTCGAGCATCAGCACCTTGGGCTGCATGGCCAGCGCGCGCGCCATTTCCACGCGCTTCTGCAGGCCGTAGGGCAGGGCGGCCACCGAGGCGTGGCGGATGTGGTCGATCTCGAGGAAATCGATGATGCGTTCTTCCACGTCGCGGCGCAGCTCGGCTTCTTCGCGGCGCGCGCGGCCCAGGTAGAAGAGGGCGTCGAACACGTTGGTCTTCAGGTGCGCGTGGCGGCCGAGCTTGATGTTGTCGAGCACGGTCATGCCGCGGAACAGCGCGATGTTCTGGAAGCTGCGGGCCAGGCCGAGCGCGGCGCGCTTGGGAGCTGGCAGGCGGGTGATGTCGGCGCCCTCGAACAGCACGCGGCCCTGCGAGGGCTTGTAGAAACCCGAGATGGTGTTGAACAGCGAGGTCTTGCCCGCGCCGTTGGGCCCGATCACCGCGGTGATGGAGCCGGGCGCGACGCTGAAGCCCACATTGGTGAGCGCCTTCACGCCGCCGAATGCCAGCGTCAACGCCTCGGCCTGCAGCACCGGGGCCGTGGCGGAAGGTGCGGACATGGAGGTATCCCGTCGAGTCTCGTCAGGCATGGCTAAGGGGCGCGCCGCAAGGTCAGGGTTTGTGTCCAGCAGCGAAATGCTACTGGCCCGTAAAATTCCTACTGGCCGGTAATGTCCGTGTTCGCCGCAGTTCGCGGCATCGGGACTTTCCCCGCCCGCACAAACCCCATGCCCCGTTCCACCGCCGTTCCTGCTTCAGCCTCTCCGTGGGCGCCTGCCGACCGCCGTGCGCAGCAGCGCGAGGTCAAGCGCATGGCCGTGTTGCGCACGGCCGCCCAGCTCTTCAACGAGCGCGGCTTCCACGCGACCTCGCTCGACGACATTGCCGAGCGGCTCAACGTGAGCAAGCCCACGCTGTACTACTACATCGAGAACAAGGACCAGATCCTGCTCGAGTGCGTGAAGATGGCGCTGGACCTCATGCAGACCGGCATCGGCGAGGTGCGCGCCGCGGGCGGCAGCGCCATCGACCAGCTGAAGGCCTGCATGCGCATCTACTCGGGCGTGGTCACGCAGGACTTCGGCATGTGCGTGATCCGCATCGGCGAAGACCCGCTGCCCGATCCGCTCAAGAAGGAACTGCGCCGCCTCAAGGCCGGCATCGACGGGCATTTCCGCCGCCTCATCGAAGAGGGCGTGGCCGAGGGCGCGCTGGCGCCCTGCGACCCGAAGATGGCGGCCTTCATGCTGGCCGGCGCGCTGAGCTGGATCGGCCGCTGGTACCGCCCCGACGGCGACCTCACGCCCGACCAGATCGCCGACCAGGGCATCGAGCTGCTGCTCAACGGCGTGCTGCAGCGCGCCCCGACGAAAGTGAATCCATGACCCAAGAGACCTCTTCTTCCCCTCTGCTGGTGGGCCGCGAAGGCGCGGTGGCCACGCTGCGCTTCAACCGGCCGGCCGCGCTCAACGCCATCGACGTGCCGATGGCCACCGCCTTCCTCGCCGCTGCCCGCACCCTGGCTGCTGACAAGAGCGTGCGCGCCGTGCTGCTGAGCGGCGCGGGCAAGGGCTTCATGGCCGGCGGCGACCTCGGCGTGCTGAGCGCCGACCCGAAGCAGGGCGCGGCCGACCTCATCGGCCCGCTGCATGAAGCGCTGACCGTGCTCGACGCCATGGACGCGCCGCTGGTCGCGCAGGTGCACGGCGTGGCGGCCGGCGCGGGCCTGAGCCTGATGCTGCAGGCCGACTTCGTGCTCGCGGCCGAGGGCACGCGCTTCAACCTGGCCTACGTGAACGTCGGCACCAGCTGCGACGTCGGCGCCTCGTGGGCGCTGCCGCGCCTCGTCGGCATGCGCCGCGCGCTGGAGATCGCGATGCTCGGCGACACCTACGACACCGCCGCCGCCGAACGCATGGGCCTCATCAACCGCGTGGTGCCCGCGGCCGAGCTCGAATCCGAAGCCATGGCCCTCGCGCAGCGGCTGGCCAAGGGCCCGACCGTGGCGCTGGGCCACCTGCGCCGGCTGATGCGCGGCTCGCTCGACCGCGACCTGGCGAGCCAGCTCGACGCCGAGTCGGCCGCGTTCCAGTCGTGCGCGGCCACCGCCGATTTCCGCATCGGCCTCGATGCCTTTTTCGGCAAGAAGCCCGCGGCCTTCACGGGCCGCTGAAGAATTCCTTGTTTTCGTTTTTTCAATCCAGGAGATCCATCCCATGACTTCACGCGACATCTTCGTGGTCGGCACCGCCCGCACCGCCATCGGCACCTTCGGCGGCGCGCTCAAGGACGTGCCCAACACGCAACTGGCCACCACCGCCGTCAAGGCCGCCATCGAGCGCAGCGGCGTGGCTGCTGACGCCATCGGCCATGTGGTCATGGGCAACGTGATTCCCACCGACGTGAAGGACGCGTACCTGAGCCGCGTGGCCGCCATCGACGCGGGCTGCCCGATCGAGACGCCGGCCTTCAACGTGAACCGCCTGTGCGGCTCGGGCCTGCAGGCCATCGTGTCGGCGGCGCAGGCCATTGCGCTGGGCGACTGCGACATCGCCATCGGCGGCGGCTCCGAATCGATGAGCCGCGGCCCGTATTTCGACACCTCGGCCCGCTACGGCGCACGCATGGGCGACGCGGTGCTGGTCGACTACATGCTGGGCATCCTGCACGACCCGTGGGAGAAGATCCACATGGGCATCACGGCCGAGAACGTGGCTGCGCGCTACGGCATCACGCGCGAGCAGATGGACGAACTGGCCGTGACCAGCCAGCAGCGCGCCGCCGCCGCCATTGCCGCGGGCCGCTTCAAGGAACAGATCGTTCCGGTCGAGGTGAAGACGCGCAAGGGCGTCGTGCTGTTCGACACCGACGAGCACGTGCGCGCCGACACCACCGTCGACACGCTGTCGAAGATGAAGCCCGCGTTCAAGAAGGACGGCATCGTCACCGCCGGCAACGCCTCGGGCATCAACGACGGCGCCGCCGCCGTGGTGCTGGCCGAGGGCGGGCGCGTGAAGGCGCTGGGCCTGAAGCCGCTGGCGCGCCTCGTGGGCTATGCGCACGCGGGTGTCGAGCCGGCGTACATGGGCATCGGCCCGGTGCCGGCCACGCGCAAGGTGCTGGAGCGCACGGGCCTGAAGGTCAGCGACTTCGACGTGATCGAATCGAACGAAGCCTTCGCCGCGCAGGCCTGCGCGGTCATCAAGGAACTGGGTTTCGACCCCGCCAAGGTGAACCCCAACGGCTCGGGCATTTCGCTCGGCCATCCGGTGGGGGCGACCGGCGCGATCATCACGACGAAGGCGATCGCCGAGCTGCACCGCACGGGCGGCCGCTATGCACTCGTCACGATGTGCATCGGCGGCGGGCAAGGCATTGCCGCCGTCTTTGAACGCGTTTGAGGGCACACTCGCGGGCATGCTCCGCCCCCCACTCCTGATCGACCCCGACGAGGTCGACTTCAGCGCCATCCGCGCGCAGGGGGCGGGCGGGCAGAACGTCAACAAGGTGTCGAGCGCGGTGCACCTGCGCTACGACATCCATGCCAGCTCGCTGCCGGCCGATGTGAAGGAGCGGCTGCTCGCCCTGCGCGACAGCCGCATCACGCAGGAAGGCGTGTTCGTGCTCAAGGCGCAGCAGCACCGCACGCAGGAGATGAACCGTGCCGACGCGCTCGCGCGGCTGCAGGCGGTGATCGACAGCGTGGCCACGCCGCCGCGCGTGCGGCGCGCCACCAAGCCCACCTACGGTTCGAAGCAGCGCCGGCTCGAAGGCAAGAGCCAGCGCTCGCAGATCAAGAGCCTGCGCGGGCGGGTGCAGGACTGACCGGCTTGTCGCCGCGCAGCCGCTTGATCTGCAGCGTCACGCCGACCACGTAGAGCGCACCGAGCACCGCGGTGATCGCCTTCAGTTCGGGCGCGTCGGCGTTCGGCAGCAGCGGCGCGCCCAGCGGCAGGCGCGTCAGCGTCTCGGTGAAGGCCGGAATCCAATGGAAGAGAAAGCTCGCCGAATAGGCGACGGCCTCGATGTAGCGCGACTTCGGCCCGAGCCGCCCGTACCCCGCCAGCGCGCCGACGGCCAGCGCCACCAAAGTGATGATGCCCAGCGCATGCGGCTTGCCGAAGCCGCCGTGCTGGAAGATGCCGAAGCCCGTGAGGCAGGTCAGCACCGTGGTCCAGACGAAGACCTGGCCCAGGCCGGTGCGCAGGGTGATTTCCTTGTAGCGCAGGAGGGCCCAGATGCCTGCGAACACGGCGATCAGGCTGATCGCCGTGTGAACCGTGCCGAGTGACGTCAATCCAAGCCATCCTGTGGGTGCCATGCGGATCTCCTCGTGGTCGTGGTGCGGCATTCTGGCGCGGCGCCCGCCTTTTTGCCATGTGTGCCCATTCGTTTCAGGGCAGGTCTTCCGGCCCGCCCCGAGCGCTGTGTCACCTTCGGCAAGCACAATCGGGGCCATGAGTGTTTTTGTTCGTCGCACGGGAATGGTGCTGCTGATGGCGGTCGCGGGCAGCCTGCTGTCCGCCTGCAGCCCGGCCGCGCAGGAGATGGCCTGGGACGCGCTGGTGCCCAAGGAGTGGGACCCGACCCAGCGCTACCGCAACATCAGCCTCGAAGCGCTGCGCGACAACGACCCGCGCGCGATCCAGATGCTCGACGAGATGCGTGCCGTCTGGGACAACGCGCCGGTCAACGTCGCGCTCGACGGCAAGCCTGCGAAGCTGTCGGGCTTCGTCGTGCCGCTCGATGCCACGCAAGACGGCATCCGCGAGTTCTTGCTGGTGCCGTACTTCGGCGCCTGCATCCATACCCCGCCGCCGCCCGCCAACCAGATCGTCCACGTGATCGCGCCCGCGCCCGTGAAGGGGCTGCACGCCATGGACACGGTGCGCGTGAGCGGCACGCTGAAGGCGGCGCGCTACGCATCGGCGGACATGGGCGTGAGCGGTTACGAGATCGCGTCGGCGGCGGTGGAGCGGGTGGCGGTCACGCAGGGGCCGTGAAGGCCGCCAGTTCGCCCAGGGCCGGTTTCAGCAACCGATAGCTCAGTCGCTCCGCAACCTGGAAGGCGCCGAGCCCTTCATAGAACGCAATGCCCCGCGCATTCGTCGCCTTCACCGGCCAGTCGATGCGGTGGCACCCCTGGGCGACAGCGCGCGCGGCCACCCAGGCCATGAGGGCGCGGCCCGCCCCGGCGCTGCGGTGGCCCGACTTCACATAGAGCTCCTTGAGCTGGCAGTGCCTGCGTTGTTCCGGCGCGAAGTCGACCAGCGAGAAGACCCAGGTGATCGCGGCCAGCCCGACCACGGTGCGTGCGTCTGTCGACGCCACCACCAGCTGGTGCGGCGAGCCGGGCGCCAGGAGATTGCCCAGCAGGTGCTCGCGCACCAGCTCGCGCGGCACGCGCGCGCCTTCGTTGTAGAAGGCGTGCAGCTCGGCCAGCAGCTCGATGAGCGAATCGTGTTGGGCTTCGGAAACCAGATCGACGTGCATGGCATTTCCTTGGGGATGCGTCTTCGTGACTGCCGGATTCTGGCCCGCTCCGGATTCACGACGATCTTGTTACTCCCCGCTCCAGTCCTCGCGCGGCTAGATTGCCCTTCACCACTTCGAAAGGACAAGAACCATGAACCCGGCCTACACCGGCGGTTGCGCATGCGGCGCCATCCGCTACGAGATTTCAGGGGAACCCGTGTTCCAGAACGACTGCCAGTGCCTCGACTGCCAGCGCAAGAGCGGCACGGGCCACGGCTCGTACCTCAGCTTCGCGGGCGCCGAGGTGAAGCAGACCGGCGCGGCCACGCTGTGGAGCCTCAAGGGCGACAGCGGCAACATGAAGACACGCGCGTTCTGCCCGACCTGCGGCTCGCCCGTGTACATGACCTTCGCGGCGATGCCCGGCGTCTTCACCGTGCATGCCGCCAGCCTGGACGACCCGGGGCGCTACCGGCCGCAGGCGGTCACGTACGCGGTGCGCGGGCACGCCTGGGACTTTCTCGACCCGGCGCT
The DNA here is from genome assembly GCF_059423125.1 of Variovorax sp. GW531-E2. Taxonomy (NCBI): domain Bacteria; kingdom Pseudomonadati; phylum Pseudomonadota; class Betaproteobacteria; order Burkholderiales; family Comamonadaceae; genus Variovorax; species Variovorax sp. GW531-E2. Next base: position 58,557 of record NZ_JBWKXQ010000009.1, read on the forward strand.
GCCGAAGTTCGAGCGGATGCCGCCGGGCTGAGCTCAGCCCATCCGCTGCGACAGGAAATCGAGGAACGAGGTGATGCGCGCCGACAGCTGCGTGTTGCGGTAGTACACGGCGTTGACGGGCTGGCGCACGTCGACCGTGTCCTTGGGCAGCACCTGCACCAGCGCGCCGCTGGCGCGGTCGGTGGCGGTCATGAAGTCCGACAGGCAGACGATGCCCACGCCGGCCAGCGCGAGCTGGCGCAGCGTCTCGCCGCTGGACGCGACCACGGTGGGCGCGATGGTCCATTCGTCGCCGTGCACGCCGCGCAGCGGCCAGCGGTTGAGCGACTCGGGTTGGGTGAAGCCCAGCAGCGCGTGGCCGGCCAGCTCGTCGACCTTGCGCGGCTTGCCGTGGGCCTCGAGGTAGGCGGGGCTCGCGAGCACGCGCAGCCGGTGCGTGCCGAGCGGGCGCGCATGCAGCGTGGAGTCGCGCAGCGGGCCGATGCGGATCGCCACGTCGGTGCGCCGCTCCAGCAGGTCGATGGGCAGGTCGTCGGTGTCGAGTTCGAGGCTGATCTGCGGATAGAGCCGGCGGAACTCCGGCACCAGCGGCACGATGGCGTGCAGCATGAAGGGCGAGGCCGCGTTCACGCGCAGGCGCCCGGCGGGCTGCTGGCGGCGCGCGGCCATGTGCTCTTCGGCATCGTCGATCGCATCGAGGATGGCGCGCGTGCGCTGCAGGAAGGCGGCGCCTTCCTCGGTGAGTTCGAGCCGCCGCGTGGTGCGGCGCATCAGCGTGGTGCCGAGCTTCTGCTCGAGCCGGCTCAATGCGCGGCTGATGCCCGACACGGTCTGGCCCAGCTGGTCGGCCGCGGCGGTGATCGAGCCGGTGTCCACCACAGCGCGGAAGGCGACCAGTTCTTCGATGGTGGTTTTCATTGCGCCCGTGTGGGGGAAGAGGCGCGCGCGGTCAGGCCGCGGCTTCGGCTTCTTCGGGCATGTCGATGCGCGGCATCAGCGCGGCCAGCGCCTCGGCGTCGGTGCGGTAGCTGAAGAGCATTGGCCCCGGTGCGAGCAGGCCGGCGCGCTCGAGCACCTGCATGGCCGGCAGCTTCATGCCGCTCAGGTGCAGGCGCACGCCCTTGGATTCCATCATCCGGCGGATCGAGCCGAACACTTCGGCACCGGTGATGTCGATGCGGTTGATCGGCTGCGCGAACAGGCACACGTCGGTCAGGTCGGGGCGCTCGGCCAGCGCGACCGTGAGCGCGCGCTCCAGGGTGGAGGCGGAGGCGAAGTCGAGTTCGGCGTCCATGCGCACCGCATACAGCTGCGGCGCGAGCGGCGGCAGCTTCCAGAGGTGGCGGTCGCGCAGGCTGCCGTCGGGGTGCAGGCCCACTTCGATGATGCGCGGGTGCAGGTGGCGGTACATGTAGTGCGCCAGGCTGGCGAGCAGGCCGCCCAGCACGCCCCAGTAGATGCTCGGCGCGGTGGCGATGGTGAGCACGAAGGTGCCGAAGGCGATGCCGGCCTCCAGCTTCGAGATGCGCCACAGCGCCGTGAAGCTCGACGGCTTCACCAGCCCGAGGATGGCGGTGACCACCACCGCCGCCAGCACCGCCTGCGGCACGTGGTACAGCAGCGGCATGAGCCACAGCAGCGCGCCGGCCACCACCGCCACGCTGAACAGCGTCGCCCAGCCGGTCTGCGCGCCCGCGTAGAGCGTGATGGCCGAGCGCGAGAACGACGAGCTGGTGGGGAACGACCCCGTGAAGCCCGAGGCCAGCTTGGCCAGGCCCTGGCCGATCAGGTCCTGGTTTTCGTTCCACAGCGTGCCGGCGCGGCCGTTGTCGACCTTGGCGCTCGACGCGGTTTCGAGAAAGCTCACCAGCGTGATCATCAGCGCGGGCAGCACCAGCGCGCTGAAGGTGTGCGCCGGCAGCAGGCCGGGCCAGTAGAACGAAGGCAGGCCCGAGGGCAGGGCGCCCACGACGGCGCCGCCGCGCAGCGCGTAGTTGATGCTCCAGCTGATGGCGGCCGCGCCGGCCACCAGCGCCATCGTGGTCGGGAAGCGCGGCACCCAGCGCTTGCCCAGCCACAGCACGGCGATGCTGCCCAGGCCGAAGGCGATCGCCGTGAGGTCGGGCAGCGGCCCGCCCTGCAGCACCTGCGGAATGGTGCGCCCGGTGAAGCCCAGCAGCGCGGGCAGCTGCGAGATCGCGATCAGCACCGCCGCGCCCTGCGTGAAGCCGATCAGCACCGGCGAATTGACCAGCCGCAGCAGCCAGCCGAAGCGCCCCGCGCCGAGCACGATCTGGATCGCGCCCGACATCAGCGTGAGCCACACCGCCATCGCCACCCACTCTTCGCTGCCCGCCACCGCCAGCGGTGCGAGCGACGCGCCCACCAGCAGGCTGGTGAGCGCGGTCGGCCCCACCGACAGCCGTTGCGACGAGCTGAACATCACGGCGATGAGCGCCGGGAACAGCGCCGCGTACACGCCCGTGACCAGCGGCATGCCGGCCAGCGCCGCATAGGCCACGCCCTGCGGCAGCACCATCAGCGCGACGGTGATGCCGGCCATGGCCTCGTTGCGCAGCAGCGCGGCGGAAGGTCGGGGCCAGCCGAGGCAGGGAACCCAGCGCGCGAGGCGCTGGCGAAGGGACGGTGCGGGGGAAGAGGAGGGGGAAGCCGGATTCATGAAGCGGGGCGCGCGCACGGCGGGCACGCCGCGCGCGGAGAGCGGGAGAGAGAGAAAGAGCCTAGATCAGTGAGGTCGCGTTCTTCAGGACGTAGTCGCAGGCCTTTTCCTTGACCTTCGACGACAGCCCCTTGAGGTTGAGCGACTTGCCGTCGCCGCCCTTGAGCAGGCCCTTGGCGCCGCTCGCGAAGTCGTTTTCCTGTTTCTTCTGGCCGGTGATCTTGGCGAGCAGCTTGTCCTTGACGGAGGCGGCATCGCCGCCGAGGTAGTTGTTCTTGACGCAGTACTCGAGCACGCCGGCCGCGCTGCCGATGGTGCTGGAGCCGATGGCGGGCATCTTGAAGCCGCCGAGGCTGAGGTTGCTGAGCGCCGAGCCGCCACCGCTGCTGTTGCTGCCCTGCGAGTTGACCGCCGCGCCGGCCTGTTCTTTCAGCTGGTCGAGCAGGTTGTTGGCCTGCACCGAGGCGCCTGCGGCGAGCAGGGCAAGGGCGACGAATGTGGAGCGAACGTGCATGGTGGCCTCCTTGGACGGACATGGGGGGAGAAGCGCCCACCAGCATACCGGAGAGCCCGGAATGTCTCTATCGCGCGGGGCACAGCGCCGCGGGGTGCGCACGGCCCGCAAGTGCACGCAGTTCAGCCCCGGCGGAACAGCAGCACGGAGTTCGTGCCGCCGAAGGCGAAGGAGTTGCTGATGGCGGCCTCGAGCGCGGGTGCGGCGCTGTCGCCGGGGGCGACGAGGTTCATCCGGCAGTCGGGGTCGACCTCGGCGCAGTTCGCGTTGGGTGGCAGCTCGCGCCGGTGCAGCGCCAGCACGGTGATCAGCGCCTCGATGGCCCCGGCCGCGCCCAGCATGTGGCCGTGCAGCGCCTTGGTCGAGCTGACGCGCAGGGCGTCGAAGTCGCTGCCCCAGACCTCGGCCAGCGCGTTGCGCTCGACCACGTCGCCGATGCGCGTGGCCGTGCCGTGGGCGTTGCAGTAGCCCACGTCGCGCGGCTGCAGGCCGGCCTGGCGCAGCGCGGCGCGCAGGGCGCGGGCCTGGCCCGGTGCGTCGGGCTTGGTGAGGTGGGTGGCGTCGCTGCTCAGGCCCCAGCCGGCCAGCGTGGCGTAGCGGCGGGCGCCGCGCGCGCGGGCGCGTTCGGCCGATTCGAGGATGAGGAAGGCCGAGCCTTCGCCCAGTGCGAAGCCGCTGCGGTCGGTGGCAAAGGGGCGCACCGCGCCGGCCGCTTCGCCGGGCTGGAAGCCGGCCAGCGTCTGCATGGCCTGCCAGGCCAGCACCACGCCCGGGACGATCAGCGCTTCGCTGCCGCCCGCGATGGCGACGTCGACCTCGCCGCGCTGCACCGCCTTGGCGGCCTCGGCGATGGCCACCGACGACGAGGCGCAGGCGACCGAGTACGTGAGCACCGGGCCCAGCACGCCGTTACGCATCGCCACGTGGGCGGCCGGCGCGTTGGGCATGAAGGCGGGAATGGTGAGCGGCGAGACGCGCCCGTTGCCGCGGTAGGCGGCTTCGAGCGCGGCGGCGCCGCCCATGCCGCAGCCGGCGTAGACACCGACGCGCTCGGCATCGATGCCGGCATCGCTCAGGGTCAGGCCCGCGTCGCGCAGGGCGAGGTCGGCGGCGGCCACGGCCAGCTGGCTCACGCGGTCGACGCCCGCGAGCTGCAGCTTGGTGAACCAGCGCGTTTCGTCGAAGGCGACCGTGGCGGCGGCGGCGGGTTTGGGTAGTTCGGGAAAGACCGGGGCGATGGCCGAGCGGCCCTGCAACAGCGCGTCGAACAGCGCGTCGGGCGTGTCGCCATGCGGCGCCATGACGCCCAGTCCGGTGACGGCGACTTCGTGCGTGCTCACGCTGGCTTGGCGGCCCGGACCTTGTCGACCAGTTGCGCGAGCTCGGCCAGGGTGTCGATGCTCGCGTCTTCATCGGGCATGGTGATGCCGAAATGGTCTTCGATGGCGAACAGGAATTCGGCCAGGGCCAGCGAATCGAGTCCGCCGGTTTCACGCATCGAGGCGTGGGGGTCGAGCTTGGACGGTTCGATGCCGTACTTCTCGTGGATCAGGTCCTGCAATTCCTTCAGCGAACTCATCTGCGATGCCTGTCGTCTTGTGCCGCCGTTGATCGATGGGCTGCCTGTCCCTTGCGGGTGGCGGGCCACGGGGTCGATCCCTTCCTCGTTCGGCCTGTGTTGATGATCAATGGTGATTGATGATATCCGCTTCGACCTTAGGGAAATCCTCGGGGCGGCCCCGGATCAACGGGGGCCGGGGCGCCAGCGCAACGAGGGCAGCGCAAAGGCCAGCCCGAGCAGCGCGCCGGCCACCGCGTCGAGCACCACATGCTGCTTGACCGCCAGCGTGGAATAGGCAATGGCGGCAAACCAGGCCCAGTTGATCGCCTGCAACAGCCACGGCGTGCGCGCCGCGCGCAGCACGTCGGCCAGGCGCACGGCGGTGAAGATGGCGACCGCCACGTGCATCGACGGGCAGGCGTTGCCCGCCGCGTCCACGCCCTGCAGCATCGCGAAGCCGGGGTAGCCCGAGACGTCGATGTCCAGCGGCGGGATCTGCGTCGGCCAGAAGTAGAAGAGGCCCAGGCCGCTCAGGCACAGCGCGCCGATCCACAGCCCGTAGACCACCAGCTCGCGAAACGTGAGCTGCAGTCCCGGCGCAAAGCCCACGTACACCCACAGCGACAGGTAGGCGCCGAGCGTGTAGGGCTGGAACGGGATCAGGTGGTCCAGCGCCGTCAGCGGCATCACCGTGACCGGAAAGGCCGGGTTGCGCAGCAGGTGGAAGTAGCCGATGAAGAACAGCCAGGTGAAGGCCGTGGTGCCGACCGCCTTCAGCAGGAAATGGCGGCGGATGCGCAGCCAGATGTCGGCGGTCCACGTTGCAGGCCTGGCCTCGGCCGCGATGTGCAGGGGGATCGGTGAGTGCATGGTGTCGGTGTCGGTCGCCGATCTTGCCAGAGCACCGTGGCGTGCCCGGTCCATGCCCTGCGGCATCAAAGGGTGGCCGGTCGCTTGCGGTGCTGGAACGAGGTGGGCGAGCGCCCGGTGGCCGCCTTGAACATGGCGCAGAACGCGCTGTCGGTGGCGTAGCCGCTGGCCGACGCCACCTGGCTCACGGCCATGCCGCGCGCCAGCAGCGGCAGCGCGTGCGCCATCACGGCCTGCTGGCGCCATTGCTGCCAGCTCATGCCGAGCTGGTCGCGGAACAGCCGCGCCACCGTGCGCTCGCTGGCGCCGATGGCGGCGGCGCGTTCGGCCAGCGTGGCGCGGTCGGCCGGGTTGCGCAGCAGCGTCTCGCACAGCTGGCGCAGGCGCTTGTCGGAGGGCAGCGGCACGTCGATGCGGATCTGCGTGGCGCGCTCGACCTCGTCGACCAGCAGTGGCGCGATCATGCGCTCGCGCTGCGGCGCGTGCGGATCGGCCGGCGGCAGGCCGTCGGGCGTGGTGTCGAGCGCGAGCATCAGGGCGCGCAGCAGCGGGCTGATCTCGAGCACCTCGCACTTCTCCCAGGTGGGCGCGATCCAGGCGTGCAGGTAGACGGTGCGCAGCTCGGCGTCTTCGATCAGCGTGATGCTGTGCGGCATGTTGGCCGGCACCCACAGCGCGCGCGACGGCGGCACGATGTAGCTGCCGTCCTGTGTACTCAAACGGATCACGCCGCGCGTCGAGAACGTGAGCTGCGGCCACGGATGCTCGTGCAGTTCGACCAGCGTGTCGGCGCTCAGAAAGTGTTCCTTGGCGCGCAGCGGGCGCACCGCGTCGGGGGCATACAGGTGCGGCGTGAGCGGGCCCACGCTGTTGGTCGGCGCGGTGGGCGTTCCGCGCGCCTTGGCGGGAGTGGCTGGCTCGGGAGCGGGCGGAGCGTGGGGGGGAACGGCGCTTGGCATGGTTTCGACAAATGTTGTCGCTGTATCGCCATTCTGCCGCGTCGGTGCCGCATAGCATCGGTGCCCGCACCGGTTTTTTGTAGCAATCCATGTCATCCACTTCCTCGACAGCCGTTCCCGCCACCACTTTGCGCACCGACGCCCAACTGATCGGGCTGGTCGGCCTGGCGCATGCGGTGAGCCATTTCAGCCAGCTGATCCTGGCGCCGCTGTTCCCGTGGCTGAAGGACGCGTTCCAGGTGAGCTATGTTGAGCTCGGGGCGGTGCTCACGGTGTTCTTCGTGGTCTCGTGCATCGTGCAGGCGGCTTCGGGCTTCATCGTCGACAAGCTGGGCCCGCGCCCGGTGCTGTTCGTCGGGCTGGGCGCGCTGGGGCTCGCGGCCTTCGGCTATGCCATGGCGCAGAGCTACTGGATGCTGCTGGCCTGCGCCGTGGTCGGCGGCATCGGCAACGGCGTGTTCCACCCGGTCGACTACACGCTGTTCAACCGCAAGGTCGCGCCCACGCGCCTGGGCCATGCCTACAGCGTGCACGGCATCACCGGCAGCCTGGGCTGGGCGTTGGCGCCGGCCTTCGTGGTGCCGATCGCCATTGCGTTCTCGTGGCGCGTGGCGCTGGCCTCGGCCGGCGTGGTGGCCATCGTGGTGTTGCTGATCCTGTGGATTTACCGCAGCGTGCTGGCGCTCGATGCTGCGGCCGTGCACAAGGCCACGGGGCACGGCGAGCCCGCGCCGGTGGGCGGCGAGTTCGACTTCCTGCGCATCCCGGCCGTGTGGATGTGCTTCGGCTTCTTCTTTTTCTACGCCGCCGTGATCAGCGTGGTGCAGACCTTCGCACCGGTGGCCGCGGGCCATCTGCACGCGGTGCCCGTGGCGCTGGTGGCGGTGTGCCTCACGGTCTACATGGTGGCGAGCGCGGTCGGCATGGTGGTGGGCGGCTTCCTGGCCTCCGACCCCTCGCGCTGCGAGCGCATCGTGGGCGCGGGCTTCGGCGTGGCGGCGGCGCTGGCATTGGTGCTGGCCTTTGCGCAGTTTCCGCCGGTGATGGTGCCGGTGCTGTTCGGCGCGATGGGTTTCGTCTCGGGCATTGCCGGGCCGTCGCGCGACCTGCTGGTGAAGAAGTCGACGCCGCCCAATGCGACGGGGCGCGTCTACGGCGTGGTGTACGCGGGCCTGGACATCGGGCAGGCCGTGGCGCCGCTGGTGTTCGGCCGGCTGATGGACCACGGCCAGTACACGAGCGTGATCGTCGGGCTGGCGCTGGTGCAGGGCGTGCTGATCGCCAGCGCCTTCAATGTGCGGCGCGTGCGGCGCACGGCGCTGGTGCCTGCGTCGGCATAGATCTCCTCCGGGCGTGAGAGCTGCATGCGGCCCCTATCATCGGCCGCATGCAAGCCTTGTATGTCTATGTGATCGTCGGCGCTGTGCTGGCGGGGTTCGTGCAGGGCCTGTCGGGCTTTGCTTTCGGCATGGTCGCGATGTCTGTGTGGGCCTGGACGTTGGAGCCGCAACTGGCCGCCGTGCTCGCGCTGTTCGGCGCGCTCACGGGGCAGGTGATCGCAGCGCTCACGGTGCGGCGGTCTTTCGACAAGCGCATCCTCTGGCCCTTCGTGCTTGGCGGCCTGGTCGGCGTGCCCTTCGGTGTCTGGCTGCTGCCGCACCTGGACATCGTGCTGTTCAAGGTGTGCCTGGGCACGCTGTTGGTGCTGTGGTGCCCGGCGATGCTGATGTCGCAGCACTTGCCGAAGATCACTTTTGGCGGTCGCGCAGCGGACGGCGTGGCGGGTGCCATCGGCGGTGTGATGGCGGGCATCGGGGGCTTCTCGGGTGTCGTGCCTACGTTGTGGTGCACGCTGCGCGGTTTCCAGCGCGACACGCAACGTGCTGTGATCCAGAACTTCAATCTCTCGATGTTGGCTGTGGCCTTTGCGGTGCATGTGGCTAGCGGGAGCATTGGGCGTTCTGTGGTGCCTCTTTTGGCATTGGTCGCGGCGGCTGTTGCAGTGCCGGTGTTGTTGGGGGCGCGGCTTTACATCGGGATCAGTGAAGTGGCGTTTCGCAAGATCGTGTTGAGTTTGTTGACTTTGTCTGGGGTTGCTATGTTGGCCTCGGCTTTGCCTGCACTGTTGGCGCGCTGAGCCTTGGGGCTGGTTTACTTCCCGAGGCCGGGACTCGCCCCGGCGGGCGACTCACTTTCTTTTGCTTCGCCAAAAGAAAGTAAGCAAAGAAAAGGCGACCCCACTGTCTGCGACCCTCCGCTTCGCTGCGGGCAACCTGCGGTGCTCGCGTTTCGCGGGGTCTCGCAGAACTCGCTTCGCTCAAACAGCTGCGAGCCCTGATCCGCGAAACGCTGCGCTCCTCGGCGCAGCCAGAGGGGCTTTGATACCGGGAGGGCCGTCGCTTCGCTCGGCCCGGGAATTTCCAACAGCCGAAGCCTGCGCTCGTGCCCGTGCACGCGCCTGCGCTTGCGACCACACGCGCTGCGCACGCACCACTACCAATCCCAGCCGCAGCAGACGCGCAGCGCCTGCTGCGGCCCACTGGCCGAGCGAAGCGATGGCCCGCTGGTATCCAACCCCCTTCTGTATGCGCCGAGGAGCGCAGCGTTTCGCGGATCAGGGCTCGCCCTTGTTTGAGCGAAGCGAGTTTGGGCGAGACCCCGCGAAACGCGAGCACCGCAGGTTGCCCGAAGCGAAGCGTAGGGACGCAGACAGCAGGGTCGCCTTTCTTTTGCCTACGTTTCTTTGGCGAAGCAAAGAAAAGTAGGTCGCCTGCCGGGGCGAGACCCGGCCTCGGGAAAAAAGACGATTCCAGGCCTATCAAGCCAACACCCACATCACGGTAGCGAGCGGCGGCACGCTGACCGAAATCGAATCCGCTTTCCCATGCCAGGCGGTGGGAGCGCTCTCGACAATCCCGTTTCCCACGCCGCTGCCGCCATACACCGAACCATCGGTGTTGATGATTTCGCGATAAGCCCCCGCGACAGGAACGCCAAGCCGATACGCATGCCGAGGCAACGGCGTGAAGTTGCAAGCCACCACCACAAACGTCCCATCCCGAGCCCGACGAACAAACGCAAACACCGACTGCGCCACATCGTCATGCACCAACCACTCGAACCCCGAACCCTCGTGGTCCAGCTCATGCAAAGCAGGAAAGTGCCGATACACATTGTTCAGATCGCGCACCAACCGCCGCACCCCTTGATGCCCCGCATGCTCGAGCAAGTGCCAGTCCAGCCCGCGATCCGCATTCCACTCCGCGTACTGCGCAAACTCCCCCCCCATGAACAGCAGCTTCTTCCCCGGATAAGCCCAGAGGTACCCATACAGGTTGCGCAACCCCGCGAACTTCTGCCATTCATCCCCGGGCATGCGCCCGATCATCGACCCCTTGCCGTGCACCACTTCGTCATGCGACAGCGGCAACACGAAGTTCTCGCTGTGCGCGTACATCAGCCCGAAGGTGATCTGCTGGTGATGGTGCTTGCGATAGACCGGATCGGTCCCGGCATACGACAGCGTGTCGTTCATCCACCCCATGTTCCATTTGTAGTGAAACCCCAGCCCGCCGTCTTCCGGCGGTCGCGTCACGCCCGGAAAGCTCGTCGACTCTTCCGCAATGGTCACAGCCCCCGGACGCTCCACGCCCACCACGCGGTTCATGCGGCGAAGGAAATCGATGGCCTCCAGGTTCTCACGCCCGCCCTGTGCATTCGGCACCCACTCGCCGGCCTTGCGGCTGTAGTCGCGGTACAGCATCGAGGCCACCGCATCCACGCGCAGGCCGTCCACGCCGTAGCGCTCCAGCCAGTACAGCGCATTGCCCACGAGGTAGTTGCGCACCTCCGTGCGGGCGTAGTTGAAGATCAGCGTCTGCCAGTCGTTGTGGAAGCCCTCGCGCGGATCGGCGTACTCGTACAGCGCGGTGCCATCGAAGTTGCCCAAACCGTGCGCGTCGGTCGGAAAGTGCGCGGGCACCCAGTCGAGGATCACGCCCAGCCCCGCGGCGTGTGCGGCTTCGACGAAATGGCGGAAGTCGCCGGGCGTGCCGAAGCGCGAGGTCGGCGCATACAGGCCGATGGGCTGGTAGCCCCACGAGCCGTCGAAGGGGTGCTCGGTGATGGGCAGCAGCTCGATGTGCGTGAAACCCATGTCGCGCACATAGGGCACGAGCGTGTCGGCCAGCTCGCGGTAGTCCAGCCATTCCTGGCCGTGGTGCTTGCGGCGCCACGAGCCCAGGTGCACTTCATAGATGCTGATCGGTGCCTGGTGCGCGTTGGCCTCGGCGCGACCGGCGGGCATCGGCACGGGCGCGGGCAGCGGCGCCACGACGCAGGCGGTGCCGGGGCGCAGCTGCGACGAGAAGGCGAAGGGGTCGGCCTTGCGCAGCACCTCGCCGCGCGACGACAGGATCTCGAACTCGTAGCTGTCGCCGGTCGCCACGTGCGGCGCGAAGATCTCCCACACGCCGCACTCGCGGCGCAGCCGCATCATGTGGCGCCGGCCGTCCCAGTTGTTGAAGTCACCGACCACCGACACGCGCCGCGCATTCGGCGCCCACACGGCAAAGGCCACACCCTTCACGCCGTCGATCTCGCGCAGGTGCGCGCCCAGCCGCTCCCACGGCCGCAGGTGCGTGCCCTCGGCCAGCAGCCACACGTCGGTCTCGCCGAGCACGAACGGAAAGCGGTACGGGTCTTCGAGCCGCGAGGCGTGCTCGGTCTCCCAGTCGACCTGGAACGAGTAGCCCATGCGCGCCTCGGCCGCGGGCACGAGGCCGCTGAACAGGTCGGAGCCCTCGTGCCGCGCGAGGATCGACAGCGGCCAGCCGGTGCGCGAATGCACCACGGCCACCTGCCGCGCGCCGGGCATCAGCGCGCGCACCTCGAGGCCGTCGGCGGTCTCGTGGGGGCCGAGCACGGCGAACGGATCGCCGTGCTCGGCGCGCATCAGTGCCTGGATGTCGGCAGCTTGGAGGAAGGGAGAAGGGGGCATGGGGTTCAGCGTCCTCCTGCTTCGGCAGGTGTGCCGAAGCACACGCCATAAGGCGCCAATGTCAGCAGGGGCTTTGGATCGGCGGTGACCGTTGCGGTCGACGCGAGCGGGTGGCCGGCCAGCGGCACCAGCGGCTCGGGCAAGGTAACCGAGACAGGTTCGATGCCTGTATTGAAGATCGCATGCAGCACCGCGTCCCCCTCGCTGCGCACGATGTGCAGCAGCGGCGCGGGCGCGTCGACGAACGCCAGCGCGCCCGTGCGCAGCAGCGGCTGGGTGCGCCGCCAGTGCAGCAGCGCGCGGCTGAAGGCGAGCATCGAGCCGGGGTCGGCTTCCTGCTGGTCGACGGCCAGCGGCAGGTGCGCGCCGTCCACCGGCAGCCAGGGCGTGCCGGTGCTGAAGCCGGCGTTGGGCGCATCGGCGGTCCAGGGCATCGGCGTGCGGCAGCCGTCGCGGCCCTTGAACTCGGGCCAGAAGGCGCGGCCGTAGGGGTCTTGCAGCAATTCGAAGGGCACGTCGGCTTCGGGCAGGCCGAGCTCTTCGCCCTGGTAGAGGCTGGCGCTGCCGCGCAGCGCGAGCAGCAGCGCGAGCCAGAGCCGGTCGCGGCGCGTGTCGGGCGCCTTGCCATCACTCCAGCGCGTGGCGACGCGCGGCACGTCGTGGTTCGACACCGCCCAGCAGCCCCAGCCGTTCGTCACGGCCAGTGCGGCGTCGAGCGACTCGACCTGGTGGCGCAGGTGCTTCGGGCTGTGGTCGGCGGTGAGCAGGCTGAAGCTGTAGGCCAGGTGCAGGCGCTTGCCGAGTTCGGTGTACTGCGCCATGACCGGCGGCGCGTTCTCGTCGCCGACCTCGCCCAGCGCGACCGCGCCGTAACCGTCGAGCAGCTGGCGCAGGCGCTCGAGGAACACGAGGTTCTCGGGCTGGCTCTTGTCGTACAGGTGCTGCTGCATCGCGTAGGGGTTGTCGGCACGCACGGTGCTGACCTCGCCCATCGATTCGACCGTGGCCGGCGGGTTGTCGCGCAGCTGCGCGTCGTGGAACTGGTGGTTGCAGGCGTCGAAGCGGAAGCCGTCCACGCCGCGCTCGCACCAGAAGCGCACTTCGCCGAGCAGGGCGTCCTGCACGGCGGCGCAATGGAAGTTGAGATCGGGCTGCTCGGCCAGGAAGCTGTGCAGGTAGTACTGCCGCCGGCGCGAGTCCCACTGCCAGGCCGAGCCGCCGAAGACCGAGAGCCAGTTGGTGGGCGGCGTGCCGTCGGGTTGGGGGTCGGCCCAGACGTACCAGTCGGCCTTGGGGTTGTCGCGCGAGCTGCGGCTTTCGGCGAACCAGGCGTGCTGGTCGGACGTGTGCGAAAGCACCTGGTCGATGATGAGCTTCAGTCCGAGCGCATGCATGCGTGCGCGCATGGCGTCGAAGTCGGCCAGCGTGCCGAACAGCGGATCGACCGCGCGGTAGTCGGCCACGTCGTAGCCGAAATCCTTCATGGGGGAGCGGAAGAAGGGAGAGACCCAGACCGCGTCGACGCCCAGGCGGGCGACATGGTCGAGCTTCGACGTGATGCCGGGCAGGTCGCCGACGCCGTCGCCGTTGCTGTCCATGAAGCTGCGCGGGTAGATCTGGTAGATCACCGCGCCCCGCCACCATTCGCCGTTGCTGCCGCTCATGCCTGCCCCTGTGGTCGAAATTCATTGTGGCATGCGAAATCCGGGCCAGCGGTACGCTGTTGCGGGTGGGCGCCGCGCGGAAGTGGGTAAATTCAGCAGGGCGGGGCGCTGCCGCCCCGACACCCGACCGATGACCACCGACGACACCGCTTTCTCCCCCTCTGCCCCACCCATCGGCCTTGCCGCGCTCGAACGCCGGCTCGCCCAGGACCTCGACTACCTCGGCTGGCCCGCCCGCGCCTGGGTACCGCCGCGCCAGGTCGACGGCGAGCCCGTGCTCGACGTGGCCATCATCGGCGGCGGCCAGGCCGGGCTGGCCGCGGCGGGCGCGCTGGCGCAACAAGGCATCCGCGCGGTGGTCTTCGACCGCGCGCCGGCCGGGCGCGAAGGTCCCTGGGCCACCACGGCGCGCATGGAAACCCTGCGCTCGCCCAAGGAGCTCACGGGCCCGGCGCTGGGGCTGCCCTCGCTGACCTTCCGCGCCTGGTTCGAGGCCCAGTTCGGCACCGAGGCCTGGGCCGCGATGGACAAGATCCCGCGCCTGCAGTGGATGGACTACCTGGTCTGGTACCGCCGCGTGATGGGCGTGGATGTGCGCAACGACACCGCTGTGACGGGCTTGCAACCGCTGCCCGACGCCAGCGCCGTGCGCCTGGACCTGCGCACGCCGGACGGCGAACGCCGCGTGCTGGCGCGCCGCGTCGTGCTGGCCACCGGCCGCGACGGCCTGGGCGGCCCGGCCGTGCCCGCCTTTGTCGACGGCCTGCCGCGTGCCAAATGGGCGCATTCCTCCGACGAGATGGACTACGGCCGCCTGAAAGGCCTGCGCGTGGGCGTGGTCGGCGCGGGCTCGTCGGCCATGGACAGCGCCGCCACCGCGCTCGAGGCCGGCGCGCACAGCGTCGAGCTGCTGATCCGCCGGCCCGACCTGCCGCGCGTCAACAAGGGCAAGGGCGCCGGCGTGCCGGGGCTCACGCAGGGGCACTACGACCTGCCTGACGCGCTGAAGTGGCGCATCCGCCACTACATCAACGTGCTGAACGTGCCGCCGCCGCACGGCAGCACGCTGCGGGTGTCGGGGCACGCCAACGCTTTCTTCAACTTCGGCTGCCCGATCCTGTCGGTGGCGCCGCAGGGCGAGGCGCTGCGCGTCACCACGCCCAAGGGCGACTTCGAGTTCGACTTCCTGATCGTGTCGACCGGTTTCCAGGTCGACTGGGCCGCCCGCCCCGAATTCGCGGGCGTTTCCGCGCACATTCGTACCTGGAAAGACCGTTTCACGCCCGCGCCCGGCGACGAAGACCGCGAGCTGGCCGATTCGCCCGACCTCGGGCCGGCCTTCGAATTCCAGGAAAACGCGCCGGGTGCCTGCCCGGGGCTGGACCGCATCCACTGCTTCTGCTATCCGGCGGCGCTGTCGCACGGCACGGTGTCGGGCGACATCCCGGCCATCAGCGACGGCGCGCGGCGCCTGGCGGCGGGGCTTGCCAGCCTGTTCTACCGGGAAGACGCGGCCCACCACTGGGCGAATCTGGAGGCCTACAGCGAGCCGGAACTGTTCGGCGACGAGTGGACGCCCGCCCCGCCGCCGCAGGAAAGGGCCTGATTCCGGCATGGGGCCCGGGGACGATCACGCACGGCGCGATAATCCGCCTTCCCGGCCGCCGTCGAGCCGGGCCCTGCCGAGATGTCATGAACCCCAGCTACAAACCCAGCGACGTCGAGTCCGCTGCCCAGGCGCAATGGCGCGCCGCCGATGTCTACCGTGTCACCGAGGACGCGAGCCGCAAGAAGTACTACGCCTGCTCGATGCTGCCGTACCCGAGCGGCAAGCTGCACATGGGCCACGTGCGCAACTACACGATCAACGACATGCTCACGCGCTACCTGCGCATGAGCGGCTACAACGTGCTGATGCCCATGGGCTGGGACGCCTTCGGCCTGCCGGCCGAGAACGCGGCGCTGAAGAACGGTGTGCCGCCGGCCAAGTGGACCTACGAGAACATCGCCTACATGAAGGGCCAGCTCCAGGCCATGGGCCTGGCGATCGACTGGAGCCGCGAGATCGCCACCTGCGATCCGAGCTACTACAAGTGGAACCAGTGGCTGTTCCTGAAGATGCTCGAAAAGGGCATCGCCTACCGCAAGACCCAGGTCGTGAACTGGGACCCGGTCGACCAGACCGTGCTGGCCAACGAGCAGGTGATCGACGGCAAGGGCTGGCGCACCGGCGCCACGGTCGAGCGCCGCGAGATTCCGGGCTACTACCTGAAGATCAGCGACTACGCCGAAGAGCTGCTCGAGCACACCCAGCACAAGCTGCCGGGCTGGCCCGAGCGCGTCAAGCTGATGCAGGAAAACTGGATCGGCAAGAGCGAAGGCCTGCGCTTCGCGTTCACGCATGACATCCGGGACGCGAGCGGCAAGCTCATCCAGGACGGCCGCATGTACGTGTTCACCACGCGTGCCGACACCATCATGGGCGTTACCTTCTGCGCCGTCGCGCCCGAGCATCCGCTCGCCGCGCACGCCGCCACGCTCGACCCGAAGGTCGCGGCCTTCATCGAAGAATGCAAGGGTGGCGGCACGACCGAAGCCGAGCTGGCCACGCAGGAGAAGAAGGGCGTGCCCACGGGCCTGACCGTCAAGCACCCGATCACCGAGGAGCAGGTGCCGGTCTGGGTGGGCAACTACGTGCTGATCGGCTACGGCGACGGCGCCGTGATGGGCGTGCCCGCGCACGACGAGCGCGACTTCGCCTTCGCCAACAAGTACGGCATCGAGATCATCCAGGTCGTGCTGGTCGACGACGAGCCGCACTTCGACTATCACAAGTGGCAGGACTGGTACGGCGACAAGCAGCGCGGCGTGACCATCAACTCTGACAACTTCAGCGGCATGACCTACAAGGAGGCCGTGGCCGCCGTGGCGCATGCGCTGGGCCAGAAGGACCTGGGCGAGCTGCAGACCACGTGGCGCCTGCGCGACTGGGGCGTGAGCCGCCAGCGCTACTGGGGCACGCCGATCCCGATCATCCATTGCGAAGAGCACGGCGCGGTACCGGTCCCCGAAAAGGACCTGCCCGTGGTGCTGCCGACCGACTGCGTGCCCGACGGCTCGGGCAACCCGCTGGCCAAGCACGAAGGCTTCCACGCCGGCGTGGTGTGCCCGGTGTGCGGCAAGGCCGCGCGGCGCGAGACCGACACGATGGACACCTTCGTCGATTCGTCGTGGTACTTCATGCGCTACTGCGACCCGACCAACGACAAGGCCATGGTCGCCGAGGGCGCCGACTACTGGATGCCGATGGACCAGTACATCGGCGGCATCGAGCACGCGATTCTTCACCTGCTGTACGCGCGCTTCTGGACCAAGGTCATGCGCGACCTGGGCCTGGTGAAGGCCGACGAGCCCTTCGCCAAGCTGCTCACGCAGGGCATGGTGCTCAACCACATCTTCTACAAGCGCAACGAGAAGGGCGGCAAGGATTACTTCCCGCCGCTCGAAGTCACGGCGGTGCTCGACGCACAGGGCCGCATCACCGGCGGCACGCTGGCCGACGGCACCAAGGTCGAGTACGGCGGCGTGGGCAAGATGGGCAAGAGCGAACGCAACGGCGTCGACCCGCAGGACCTGATCGAGAAGTACGGCGCCGACACCGCGCGCCTGTACACCATGTTCACCGCGCCGCCCGAAGCCACGCTCGAGTGGAACGACGCGGCCGTCGAAGGCAGCTACCGCTTCCTGCGCCGCGTGTGGAACTACGGCGTGGCCCAGGCCGACGTGGCGCCGGTGGCGCTCGCCGGCCAGAGCTTCGGCAAGCCCGCCCAGGCGCTGCGCCGCGAGGTGCACACCGTGCTGCGCCAGATCGACTACGACTACCAGCGCATGCAATACAACACGGTGGTGTCGGGCGCGATGAAGCTGCTCAACGCGCTCGAAGGCTTCAAGCCCGACGGCAGCGCGGGCGACGCGGCCGCCGCGCGCGAGGGCTTCGGCATCCTGCTGCGCTGCCTGTACCCGGCCACGCCGCACATCGCGCACCAGCTGTGGCAGCAGCTCGGCTACGACAAGGCATCGGGCGACCTGCTCGACGCCCCCTGGCCCGTGGTCGACGTGGCCGCGCTGGCGCAGGACGAGGTCGAGCTCATGCTGCAGGTCAACGGCAAGCTGCGCGGCAAGCTGCTGGTGCCCGCCGGTGCTTCGAAGGACGAGATCGAGCGGCTGGCGCTCGCCTGCGACGACTTCGTCAACTTCGCCGAAGGCGCGCCGGCCAAGCGCGTGATCGTGGTGCCCGGGCGCCTGGTCAACGTGGTCATCTGAACCCGACACTGCAGAACGACGGAAACGACAGACGCATGAACATTCGCAATGCCTCGCAGCCGCGCCGCGGCTTTCTCCTGGGCCTCGGCGTGGCAGGCGCTTCGCTGGCCCTGTCCGGCTGCGGCTTCGCGCTGCGCAAGGCGCCGAACTTCGCGTTCAAGACGCTGTCGCTCGAAGGCAATACGGCGCTCATCAACCAGCTGCGGCGCGAGCTGCGCGCGGCCGGCAACGTGACGCTGGTGCCCAAGGAAGAGGCCAGCACCGCCGACGCCGTGCTCGTGGTGCTGGGCGAGGACCGCGATCGCTTCGTGATCTCGACCAACTCCGCCGGCCTGCTGCGCGAGCTGCAGCTGCGCCTGCGCGTGCGCTTCAGCCTGCGCACGCCGGGCGGCAAGGAATTGCTGCCGGCGTCCGAGGTCTCGCAGACGCGCGACCTGAGCTTCAACGAAACCAACGCGCTGGCCAAGGAAGGCGAGGCCGACCTGCTGTTCCGCGACATGCAGGCCGACATCGCGCAGCAGCTGATGCGCCGGCTGGCGGCGGTGCAGTCCCTGTAAGCGTCGTTTCCGTTCTTTTTTCAATGCAACTTGCCAGTGCCCAGCTCGGCGCCCACCTGCAAAAGGGCCTGAAGCCGCTTTACACGATCCACGGCGACGAGCCGCTGCTCGCGCAGGAGGCGGCCGATGCCATCCGCGCCGCCGCGCGCGCCCAGGGCCACACCGAGCGCAGCTCGTACACCGTGGCCGGCGCGCACTTCGACTGGAGCGCGGTGCTGGCGGCCGGGGGCTCGCTCTCGCTGTTCGCCGACAAGCAGATCGTCGAGATCCGCATTCCTTCGGGCAAGCCCGGCAAGGACGGCAGCGTCGCCCTGCAGCAGCTGGCCGAGGGCGCGCCCGGCAACGACAGCACGCTCACGCTGGTGATGCTGCCGCGCCTGGACAAGGCCACGCGCACCGGCGCGTGGTTCTCGGCGCTGGAGAACAACGGCGTGAGCATCCAGGTCGACCCGATCGAGCGCGCCGCGCTGCCGCAATGGATCGCCCAGCGTCTGGGGCTGCAGAACCAGCGCGTGATGCCCGGCGACGAAGGCCAGCGCACGCTGCAGTTCTTTGCCGACCGTGTCGAAGGCAACCTGCTCGCCGCGCACCAGGAAATCCAGAAGCTCGCGCTGCTGCACCCGGCGGGCGAGCTGAGCTGGGAGCAGGTCGAGGGCGCCGTCAACAACGTGGCGCGCTACGACGTGTTCAAGCTCTCCGAGGCCGTGCTGGCCGGCAATCCGCAGCGCGTGGCGCGCATGCTCGACGGCCTGCAGGCCGAGGGCGAGGCCGAGGTGCTGGTGCACTACACGATCGCCGAGGACATCCGCGCCCTCAAGCGCGTGAAGGACGCCATGGCCGCCGGCCGTCCGCTGCCGATGGCGCTGCGCGAGAACCGCATCTGGGGCCCGCGCGAGCGCGCCTTCGAGCGCGTGCTGCCGCGCCTGGACGACCGCATGCTGACCCGGCTGCTGCGCGCGGCCCACCTGGTCGACGGCATCTGCAAGGGCCTGAAGCAGCCCGACTGGCCCGCCAGCGGCTGGCAGGCGCTGCAGCGGCTGGCGCTGATGCTGTGCCGCGCCTGCAGCACGGCCGCGGCGCCGCGCCGGGCCTGACGCTCCCGCCGTCGATCGCCATCAAAAGGCCCGCGTCAGCCGGGCCGAAGGTCCGCGTGGGAAAATGCGCGCCATGAACGCGTTCAACGTCAGCGAGCACATGCAGACCCTCGGTCTGCAAGCCAAAGCCGCTGCATTCCTCATGGCCCGTGCGGATGCAGCTACCAAAAACAGAGCACTGAAAGCGCTGGCCCGGCGCCTGCGCGATGCCGGCCCCGCGCTGGCCGTCGCCAATCAAAAGGACCTAGAGCGCGCCACGGCCGCCGGCCTCTCGGCCCCGATGGTCGACCGGCTCAAGCTCACGCCCAAGGTCCTGGAGACCGTGGCCGAGGGCTGCGAGCAGCTGGCCGGCATGGCCGACGTGATCGGCGAGATCATCGGCATGAAGCAGCAGCCCAGCGGCATCCGCGTGGGCCAGATGCGCGTGCCGATCGGCGTCTTCGGCATGATCTACGAGAGCCGCCCCAACGTGACCATCGAGGCCGCGAGCCTGGCGATCAAGTCGGGCAACGCCGCCATCCTGCGCGGCGGCTCGGAAGCCATCGACTCCAACAAGGCGCTGGCGCTCCTGGTGTCCGAGGCGCTGGCCGAAGCCGGCCTGCCGGTCGATGCGGTGCAGCTGGTGCAGACCACCGACCGCGAGGCCGTGGGCCAGCTCATTGCCATGCCCGAGTTCGTCGACGTGATCATTCCGCGCGGCGGCAAGGGCCTGATCGAACGCATCAGCCGCGACGCCAAGGTGCCCGTCATCAAGCACCTGGACGGCAACTGCCACGTCTACGTGGACGACACGGCCGAGTTCGACATGGCGCTGCGCATCGTCGACAACGCCAAGACCCAGAAGTACAGCCCCTGCAACGCCGCCGAAGGCCTGCTGGTGGCGGCCTCGGTGGCCGACCACTTCCTGCCCGAGATCGCCGCCATCTTCGCCGCCAAGGGCGTCGAGATGCGCTGCGACCCGGCCGCCGCCGCGATCCTGCGCGCCAGCGAGGCGCACCATCCGCAGGCGAAGGTGATCGATGCGGTCGAGTCCGACTGGTCCGAGGAGTACCTGGCCGCCGTCATCAGCGTCAAGGTGGTGGCGGGGCTGGACGAGGCCATTGCGCACATCAACCGCTACTCGAGCCACCACACCGACGCCATCGTCACGCGCGACCACATCAACGCCCAGCGCTTCCTGCGCGAGGTCGATTCGGCCAGCGTGATGGTGAATGCGAGCACGCGCTTCGCGGACGGTTTCGAGTACGGGCTGGGCGCCGAAATCGGCATCAGCACCGACAAGTTCCACGCGCGCGGCCCGGTCGGCATCGAAGGCCTGACCTCGCTCAAGTACGTGGTGCTGGGGCAGGGCGAAGTCCG
This sequence comes from Variovorax sp. GW531-E2, assembly GCF_059423125.1. Taxonomy (NCBI): domain Bacteria; kingdom Pseudomonadati; phylum Pseudomonadota; class Betaproteobacteria; order Burkholderiales; family Comamonadaceae; genus Variovorax; species Variovorax sp. GW531-E2. Next base: position 79,137 of record NZ_JBWKXQ010000009.1, read on the forward strand.
CGGTTAATCGGGGTCCGAAGGGCCGGGGCCATCGGGCCGGCGGCGCGGCGAGGCCCGTGCCGCGGTGTTCTTGCAACGTGTGTTGTGGATTGGGGTGCTTTGTTCTCTTTGACTGCTTGTCATCGGGCGCGCCATCCCCAAATCCTACAATTCCACTCCACCTTTAAGCACAAAACCAACAAGGCCGCTGCATGGTTCCGCATCTCGTCACTGCCCTGACCGGCCCGATCAACGAACTGGAGCAGCGGGTGCTCGACTCGATGCCCGCCATCGAGCGCTGGTTCCGCCTCGAGTGGATGGAGCACACGCCGCCGTTCTACAGCGCCGTCGACATCCGCAACGCGGGCTTCAAGCTCGCCCCGGTCGACACCAACCTGTTCCCGGGCGGCTGGAACAACCTCACCAAGGAAATGCTGCCGCTGGCGGTGCAGGCCGCGCAGGCGGCCATCGAGAAGATCTGTCCGGAGGCGCGCAACCTGCTCGTCATTCCTGAAAACCACTCGAAAAACACCTTTTATCTCGCCAACGTCGCGCAACTGGTGCGCATCTTCCACATGGCGGGCCTCAATGTGCGCATCGGCTCGATCGACCCGGCCATCAAGTCGCCCAAGAAGATCGAGCTGCCCAACGGCGAGACCGTGACGCTCGAACCGGTGGTGCGTTCCAAGCGCCGCCTGGGCCTGAAAAACTTCGATCCCTGCACAATTCTGCTCAACAACGAGCTTTCTGCAGGAACGCCGGGCATCCTCGAAGACCTGCACGAGCAGTACCTGCTGCCGCCGCTGCACGCGGGCTGGTCGGTGCGCCGCAAGAGCAACCACCTGCACAGCTACGAAGAGCTGTGCAAGCGCTTCGGCAAGCTGCTGGGCATCGATCCCTGGCTGATCAACCCGATCTACGCGCGCGCCGAAGGCGTCGACGTGGCCGAGGGCCGCGGCATCGACGTGCTCACCAGCCATGTCGACGCGGTGCTCACCAAGGTGCGCCGCAAGTACAAGGAATACGGCATCAACGAGAAGCCCTTCGTGGTCGTCAAGGGCGGCCACAGCGGCAGCGGCAGCCCCGGCGTCGTGACCGTGCGCGACGCCAAGGAGGTCGAGGCGCTGATCGGCAAGTCGCGCACCGCCACCTCGTCGCCCGCCAAGACCAGCGCCGGGCGCGACCTGCGCGAGCCCACCGAGCTGATCGTGCAGGAAGGCGTGCTGACCAACGAGCGCGTGCACAACGGCGTGGCCGAGCCGGTCGTCTACATGATGGACCGCTACGTGGTGGGCGGCTTCTACCGTGTGCACGCCGAGCGCGCCGCCGACGAGAACCTCAAGCAGCCGGGCGCCAGCTACGTGCCGCTGGCCTTCTCGGAAAGCGCGCAACTGCCGCAGCCGGGCGCCAAGCCCGGCGCCAGCGCCCCCAACCGTTTTTACATGTATGGCGTGGTGGGCCGTTTGGCCATGGTCGCGGCCAGTTACGAGATGGAAGCGACCGACCCGGACGCCGAAATCTACGAATGAGCGGCGGGGGCGGGTTGCGGCGTCAGCGGGCAACGGCAAAATAGCGGCCCCACAGCAACGGAACCAAAAGGGCGGAGGGATGCGCGGCGCGGCCGCGGCACCCCGGCGTGACTGACGCGTCGATCATTGCGAGCCAACCTTTTCCCATCGACCCCCGTGTCAGCCCCCAAAAACATCTCTGCCGGCCTCATCGTCGGCGCCATCGGCGTCGTCTACGGCGACATCGGCACCAGCGTTCTCTATGCGGTCAAGGAAGTCTTCGGTCACGGCCATGTGCCGTTCACCGTGGAGAACGTCTACGGCATCCTGTCGATGTTCTTCTGGACCCTCACGGTCATCGTGTCGATCAAGTACGTCGTGCTCGTGCTGCGCGCCGACAACGAAGGCGAGGGCGGCCTGGTCGCGATGCTCGCGCTGGCCTCCCAGGCCGTGGCCGACAAACCGAGGCTGCGCCAGCTGCTGCTGATCGTCGGCATCTTCGGCACCTCGCTCTTCTATGGCGACGGCGTGATCACGCCGGCCATCTCGGTGCTCTCGGCGGTCGAGGGCCTGGAGGTGGTGTCGCCGCACTTCAAGCACTACGTGATCCCGATCACGCTGGTCGTGCTGTTCTGCCTGTTCGCGGTGCAAAAGCGCGGCACGGCGGGCATCGGCAAGTTCTTCGGCCCCGTCACGCTGGCGTGGTTCGCAGCCATCGCCGTGCTGGGCGTGTGGCAGATCGCGCACCACCCCGAGATCATCAAGGCGCTGAGCCCCTGGTACGCGCTGAAGTTCATCTGGGACAACCCGGGCACCAGCTTCATCCTGCTGGGCGCCATGGTGCTGTGCGTGACCGGCGCCGAGGCGCTGTACGCCGACCTGGGCCACTTCGGCAAGAAGCCGATCCGCATCGCGTGGTTCTCGGTCGTCATGCCGGCGCTCACGCTCAACTACCTGGGCCAGGGCGCGCTGCTCCTGGAGAACCCCGAGGCCGTGAAGAACCCGTTCTTCATGATGGCGCCTGAATGGGCGCTGATTCCGCTGGTGCTGTTGGCCACGCTCTCGACGGTGATCGCCTCGCAGGCGCTCATCACCGGCGCCTTCAGCGTCACGCGCCAGGTGATCCAGCTGGGCTACCTGCCGCGCCTGAACATCGAGCACACCAGCGTGCGCACGGCGGGGCAGATCTACATTCCGCTGGTCAACTGGGGCCTGTTCGTGGCCATCGTGATGGCGGTCGTGATGTTCCGCACCTCGAGCAGCCTGGCCGCGGCCTACGGCATTGCCGTGACCACTGACATGCTGATCACCACGATCCTCACCTTCTTCGTGATCCGCTACGCGTGGAAGCTGCCGCTGGCGCTGTGCATCGCCTCGACCGCGATCTTCTTCGTGGTCGACTTCCTGTTCTTCGCCTCGAACCTGCTCAAGCTGTTCGAAGGCGGCTGGTTCCCGCTCCTGATCGGCGGCGCCGTGTTCACGCTGATGGTCACCTGGAAGGAAGGCCGCCGCCTCATGGGCGAGGCGCAGCATGCCGACGCGATCGACCTGAAGTCGTTCCTCGGCTCGGTGTTCATGAGCCCGCCCGCGCGCGTGGACGGCACGGCCGTGTTCCTCACGGCCGAACCGGGCGTGGTGCCCAACGCGCTGCTGCACAACCTGAAGCACAACAAGGTGCTGCACGAGCAGAACATGTTCGTCACCGTGCGCAACCACGAGGTGCCCTGGATTCCGATGGACAAGCGCATCGAGATCGAGGCGCTGGGCAACCACTGCTGGCAGGTCATCGTGCACTACGGCTTCAAGAACGACATCGACCTGCCGCGCGCGCTCGACAACGCGCGCATGCGCGGCTGCCAGCTCGAGCCGATGACGACCAGCTACTTCCTCTCGCGCGACGTCGTGATCCCCACGCTGGGCAGCGGCATGGCGCCGTGGCGCGAGAAGCTGTTCGCGCAGATGCACCACAACGCGAGCGGCGCGGCGGCCTTCCTCGGGCTGCCCAACAACGCCGTGGTCGAGTTGGGTTCGAAGATCGAGATCTGAGGCGCGCAGCGCCAGGCCGCGCGCCCCGGCAGAATCGCGGCATGCGATTCTTCAAGGACCTGAGCCTTTCGGCCTTCACCGCGGGCTTCGTCGCCGTGCTCGTGGGTTTCACGAGTTCGGTGGCCATCGTGTTCCAGGCCGCCCAGGCCTTCGGCGCCACGCCTGAAATGGCGGCTTCGTGGATGTGGGCGCTGGGCATCGGCATGGGGCTGGCCTCGGCGCTGCCCTCGCTGTGGTGGCGCAAGCCCGTCATGATTGCCTGGAGCACGCCCGGCGCGGCCGTGCTGGCCGTGGCCGGCGCGGGCTACGGCATGGGCGAGGCGGTGGGCGCCTTCATCGTCTGCGCGGTGCTGATCGTGCTCGCGGGCGCCACGGGCTGGTTCGAGCGCGTGATGAACAAGATCCCGATGGCCATCGCCTCGGCGCTGCTGGCCGGCGTGCTCGCGCGCTTCGGCATCTCGGCCTTCACGGCGGCGCAGACCGCGCTGCCGCTGGTGCTGCTGATGCTCGCCACCTACCTCGTGGGCAAGCGCCTGCTGCCGCGCTACGCGGTGCCGCTCACGCTGCTGGTGGCCATCGCCTTCACGGCCGCGCGCGGCGAGCTGGCGTGGTCCTCCGTGCACTTCTCGCTCACCTGGCCGGTGTTCACGGTGCCGGTCTTCACCTGGCAGGCCATCGTGAGCCTGGCGCTGCCGCTGTTCGTCGTGACCATGGCCTCGCAGAACCTGCCCGGCGTGGCGGCGATCCGCGCCAGCGGCTACAGCGACCTGCCGGTCAGCAAGCTCATCACGATCAGCGGCCTTGCCACGCTGGTGCTCGCGCCCTTTGGTGCCTTCGCGCTCAACCTGAGCGCCATCACGGCCGCCATGTGCATGGGCCGCGAGGCGCACGAAGACCCGGCGCGGCGCTACACGGCGGCCGTGAGCTGCGGCGCCATCTACGTGGTGATCGGCCTGTTCGGTGCGGCCGTCACGGGCCTGCTCACGGCCTTTCCCAAAGAGCTGGTCGCGGCCATTGCCGGGCTGGCGCTGCTGGGCACCATCGGCGGCGGGCTGGCGGCGGCGGTGCGCGACGAGGCGCACCGCGAGGCCGCGCTCATCACCTTCCTGGTCACGCTCTCGGGCGTGACGCTGGCCGGCATCGGCTCCGCTTTCTGGGGCGTGGTGGCCGGCGCGGTGGCGCTGGCGGTGCAGCAGGTCGGCCGCGCACGGGTGCAGCTGCCCATTGAAAAAGCCCCGGCCGGCAAGGACATCGCCGCTTCCGGCAACATGCCGCCAGAAACCCCCTCCACAGCCGCCGCTCCCGGCGCCGGAAAGAACGCCTGATGAAAAACATCCTCTTCGTCGCCGACCCGCTCGATCACTTCAAGATCTACAAGGACACGACCTTCTCGATGATGCGCGAGGCCCAGCGCCGCGGCCACCGCATCGCGGCCTGCTTGCCGCAGGACATCCAGTGGACCTCCGGCGGGCGCGTCTCGGCCGTGGTGCAGCAGATCACGCTGACGGGTGACCCGAAGGACTGGTACCGCGTCGACATCGTCGAATCGAAGGCGCTGAAAGACTTCGACGCCGTGCTGATGCGCAAGGACCCGCCCTTCGATGCCGAGTACATCTACTCGACGCACCTGCTGCAGCAGGCCGAGCGCGAGGGCGCGAAGGTGGTCAACTCGCCGCGCGCGCTGCGCGACCATCCCGAGAAGCTCGCGATCATGGAGTTTCCGCAGTTCGTCACGCCCACGCTGGTCACGCGCAGCGCGCAGGCCGTGCGCGACTTCCATGCCGAGCACGGCGACATCATCCTCAAGCCGCTCGACGGCATGGGCGGCATGGGCATCTTCCGCGTCAAGCAGGATGCGCTGAACCTCGGCTCCATCGTCGAGACGCTCAACAAGGACGGCGCCGAAACCATCATGGTTCAGCGCTTCGTGCCCGAGGTGACGCAGGGCGACAAGCGCATCCTGATCATCGCGGGCGAGCCGGCGCCCTTCGTGCTGGCGCGCATTCCGCAGGGCACCGAGGTGCGCGGCAACCTCGCGGCTGGCGGCAAGGGCGTGGCCCAGCCGCTCACGGCGCGCAACCGCGAGATCGCCGAAGCCATCGGCAAGGTGCTGGCGCCGCGCGGGCTGCTCCTGATCGGGCTCGACGTGATCGGCGACTCGGTCACCGAGATCAACGTGACCAGCCCGACCTGCTTTCAGGAGATCACCGAGCAGACCGGCTTCGACGTGCCGAAGATGTTCATCGATGCGCTCGAGGCGCACCTGGCCGCGGCCTGAATGATCAGAAGTCGACCGACGCCGACAGCGTGAAGGTGCGCGGCGCACCCAGCACCAGGTAGCCGTTGTTCGGATAGCCGCCCACCGAGGCCCAGTAGTTGCGGTTGGTCAGGTTGTCGATGCGCGCACGCAGCGTCACCAGCTTGCCGGCCACCTCGGTGAGGTAGCGCGCGCCGACATCGAAGCGCGTCCAGCCGGGCACGCGCAGCGTGTTGGCGGCGTCGGCGTAGCTCGGGCCCGTGGCCACCACGCGGCCGTCCAGCGACAGGCCGCGCACGCCCGGCACGTCCCATTCCACGCCGAGGGTGCCCTGCGTCTTCGCGATGCCGATGACGCGGCGGCCGTCGGTCGTGGCGTCGCCCGTGGCGCGCTGCTTGGCGTCCAGGAAGGTGATGCCGCCCATCAGGCGCACGCCCTTGGCCGCTTCGCCGAAGGCGGTCAGCTCCAGGCCCTGGTGGCGGTCGCGGCCTTCGGCCACGTAGTAGCCGGCGCTGTTGACGAGGGCGCGCGGCTTGTCGGTCGTGAAGAAGGCCAGGCCGCCGCCGATGCGGCCGCCGTCGAACTTGATGCCGATCTCTTTCTGCTTGGACACATAGGGCGACAGCTGCGTGCCCGCGTTGCGCACGGCGCCGGCGGTCGACACCGTGGGCGCGGTGTCGCCCTTGCTCAGGCCCTCGATGTAGTTCGCATACAGCGACACCTGCGGCTGCAGCTTGAACACGAAGCCGGCCATCGGGCTGGTGCGGCTCTTCTCGTACGCGGTGGGCTTGCCGGTGTCGTAGGCGAAGTCGGTGCTTTCCAGCTTCTGGCGCCGCACGCCGAGCGTGAGCTGCGCGCGGTCGTCCAGGAAGGACAGCGTGTCGCCGATCGCCAGGCTGCTCAGGCGCGTCTGCGTCAGCAGCGCGGGGTTGTCCATGTCGTTGCCGCGGAACGCGCTCGCCGTGTAGGCCGGGATCGGGTAGCCGATGGGCGCGTACAGGTTGGTTTTCAGGGGGTTGAAGAAGTCCCATTTGTAGGCGTTCTTCTCCTTGAGCTGGTAGTACGAGTACGAGGCCACCACCGTGTGGTTCACCGGGCCGGTCGTGAACTTGCCGCGCACGCCGGCCTCGGCCGTGCGGGTGCTGTCCTGGCGCTGGTTCTCGAAGCGCGACATGTTGCCCATGCCGAGGTTGTTCGTCACCGTGAGGCCGGCGAGCGAATTGCCCTCGTGGCTCTTGCGCGCGCCGCCGGCGATCCAGGCCGTGACGCTGTCGGTGAGGTCGTACTCGCCGCGCAGCGAGCCGAAGGTGTCGCGCTCGTTGGAGTAGGTCCAGGGCTGCGCGTAGTTCAGCTGGTTGTCGGGCGCGGACGGCACGCGCGTCACGCCGGCGCCGAGCGTCACGTTCGGGCGCGTGCGCGTGAGCCGGTGCTCCTGGTGGCCGAGGTCCGCCGAGATGCGCGCGTTGCGGCTGCGCCAGTCGAAGCCGACCGAGGCCACGTCGAGCTTGACCTGCTCGGCGTTCACGCCGGTGCCGCCGTCGCGGTGGGCCGCGTTCAGGCGCACGCCCAGGCTCTGGTCGGGCCCGAAGCGGCGCGCGATGTCGGTCGACACATAGCTCTGCGAGCCGCTGGCCGTGCCGAGCGTGACCTGCGTCAGCGGGTCGTTCGGCGCGCGCTTGGGCAGCAGGTTGATGTTGCCGCCGATGCCGCCGCCCGTGGGCGTGGCACCGTTCAGGAAGGCGCTCGCGCCGCGCAGCACCTCGACGCGCTCGAACAGCTCCGACGAGATGTACTGACGCGGCAGCAGGCCGTACAGGCCGTTGTAGGCGATGTCGTCCGAATTCACCACGAAGCCGCGAATGAAGTACGACTCCTGGAAGTTGCCGAAGCCGCGCGCCACGCGCACCGACGGGTCGTTCTGCAGCACGTCGGCCACGCTTTTGGCCTGCTGGTTCTGGATCAGCTCGTGCGTGTAGCTGGTGCTGGAGAAGGGCGAATCCATCATGTCCTGGTTGCCCAGGATGCCCACGCGCCCGCCGCGCGCCACCTGCCCGCCCGCGAAGGGCTTGGTGAGGCCTTCGGCCGAGGCGTCGGCGCTGGCTTCGACGGTGACGGTGCTCAGCGTGCCGCTGGCGGGGGCCGCCGGTTCGGCGGGCGGCGTCTGCGCCAGTGCCGTCAGGGCGTGAAGGGCCAGCAGCGAGGCGGCGACGGTCGGGCGGAGAAAGAAATGGGGAGCGGGCATGAAAGATCGACCGGATGCAAATGAGAACAGTTATTGTTCATTGTTTGCACTCACTCATCGATACTTTCTTGCGCTGTTGCAAAAAAGTGTCAGCCAAAAGGTTGAATGTCAGGCCTCAGCGTGGCATCCGTTGGCCGTCCACGAACACATGCAGCTCGCCCGAGGCGAAGGGCGTCCAGGTCTCGTTGGTGGTGAGCGGCGCCGTCACCACCACGGCCACGCGGTCGGTGGGCGTGGTGTGCTGGGCGAAGTCGATCTCCAGGTCTTCGTCCGAGAGCTGCGCCGTCACGAAGGGGTGGCGGCGCTCCACGTACCAGAGGTTGGTGGAGGCATGCGCCCACAGCGCCTGCCCGTTCGACAGCATGAAGTTGAAGGTGCCGTGCGCCGCCAGCTGCGGTGCCAGTTCGCGCAGCGTGAGCGTGAGCTCCTCGACGCTGGGCACGCCCGCGTGCGACTTGGCCAGCTCCTGCATGATCCAGCAGAAGGCGTGTTCGCTGTCGGTGTTGCCCACCGGGTGGAAGTTGCCGTGCAGGCGCGGGCGGAAGTCCTTCAGGTCGCCGTTGTGGGCGAACACCCAGTAGCGGCCCCATAGCTCGCGCACGAAGGGGTGGCAGTTCTGCAGGTTGACCTCGCCCTGCGTCGCCTTGCGGATGTGCGCGATGACGTTGCGGCTTTGAATCGGGTAGCGCCGGATCAGCTCGGCCACCGGCGACTCGCAGGCCGGCTGGTGGTCGACGAAGTGGCGCAGCCCGCGGTCCTCGAAGAACGCGATGCCCCAGCCGTCGGCATGGTGGTCGGTGCGGCCACCGCGCTGCGCGAACCCCGTGAAGCTGAAGGTCACGTCGGTCGGCGTGTTGCAGTTCATCCCTAGCAATTGGCACATGGCTGTGATTAGACCGCGATTCAGGATTTGGAGGAGGAGGGGGCGGGCAGCCGCAGCCACCCGAGCACGCGTTCGGTGCCCAGGTGCGTGCGGCCTTCAGCGAGTACCAGCGGCAGGCGCTCGCGCGAGGTGCCGAAGGGCCCGGGGTTCTGCTGCACGATCTCGACCGCGTCGGCGTCCACGCGCGACACGATCGCCACATGGCCGTAGGGATTGAAGAGCCACGGCGCGAACACCACGATGTCGCCCACGGCAGGCGCCACCGCGCCGCCGTTGCGGTGCTGCACCAGGTTGCGCGCCGTGTTCAGCGCGCCGTCCGCCACGGCCGCGTCGAAGAAGGCCTTGGCATGGCCGCGCGCCTCGGGCATGCGGTGCTGGTGCCGCTCGTAGTAGTAGCGCTTGACGAACTCCACGCACTGCCAGCGCAGGCCGATGTTGTAGCCGTCGGGCGCCACGCTGCGCCCGTCGACGTGGTTGATGGCGCCGTTGTAGTACACCGGCACGCCCTCGAACTGGTCGATCACCTCGCCGGGCGCATGCGCCGGGTTGACGTTGAAGCGACTCGCGCCCCACAGGCCGAGCAGGGCGACGAGGACGAGGGCAGAGAGAACGACGACGGTGCGGCGGTTGATGAAGCGGGGCATGGACGGTGAAGCAGGACGCGCGGCCACGGGCCGGCAGCGACGAGCTTAGTCCATGCCGCCGCCTCAGAGCCCGTGCAACGCCGCCATCTCGCCCATCAATTCACGCTGGAACGCATCGAAGCGCGCCGACGGCTGCTGCAGCCCGAAGAAGTCGCTGAACGGGTCTTCCACCTCGGTGCGGTGACCCGACAGTTCTTCCACCACCGCCAGTCCGCAGAAGGGCACGCAGGCTTCCGAGTAGCCGCCTTCGTGCACCACCACCACGCGCCCGTCGCAATGCTTGGCGGCCAACGCGTTGACCTGCCGCATCATCTGGCGGAACGACTCGGGGTGCAGCTGCATGCGCGCCAGCGGATCGACGCCGTTGGCGTCCAGCCCGCTCGCCACCACGATCAGCTCGGGCCGGTAGCGGTCGATCACCGGCGTCACGATGCGCTCGAAGGCGTGCATGTAGGCCGCGTGCCCGCCGCCGGGCTGCAGCGGAATGTTCACGTTGAAGCCCAGCCCCGCACCCGTGCCGCGGTCTTCGGCGCCGCTGTAGCCGGGCGGGAAGCAGTTCTCCTGGTGCAGCGACAGCGTGAGCACGTCGGGGCGGTCGTAGAAGATTTCCTGCGTGCCGTTGCCGTGATGCACGTCCCAGTCGATCACGGCCACGCGGCGCAGGCCGTGGCGCGCCTTCATGGTCTCGATGGCCACCGCGATGTTGTTGAACAGGCAGAAACCCATGCTGTGCTCGCGCAGGCAGTGGTGGCCCGGCGGGCGCGTGAGCGCGAAGGCGTTGCGGTGGCGGCCCTGCAGCACGCTGTCCATCGCGGCAATGGCCAGGCCAGTCGAGAGCTTCGCGATCTCGTAGCTGCCCGGGCCGAAGGGCGCGACCTCGCCCAGGTCGCCGCCGCCGGCGTCGCTGGCGGCCTTGAACTTCTGCAGGTAGCCGGCGGGGTGCACGCGCTGCAGGTCTTCTTCGCTGGCCATCGGCGCGCTCAGCACGTCGAGCTGGGCGCTCAGGCCCGACACGTCCATCAGCGACTTGATGCGGCGCTTGGAATCGGGCGACTCGGCCATGCCGCTGCCGGCCATGGGCTGCACCCAGCCGCCCACCGGCAGGAACAGGGCATGCAGCCCGCCGGGCACGTGCCAGAAGGTGCGTTCGTCGTGAAAGAAGGCGGTGGTCTTCATGCGGTGCGTCCTTGTGTGGAGGGAGGAAGAGGTGCGGGCAGCGAGGCTTCGTCGCGCGGTGGTGGATGGCGCTGCACGCTCAGGCCGCGCCAGCCCCAGCGCTCGCGCGCCAGCCCCCACAGGCCGCGCGGTGCCAGCAGCATGACAGCGATGGCGATGCAGCCCATCGCGATCAGGTACCAGCCGCCTGACATCGCGAACCAGGTGTTGAACAGCTCGCGCAGCCCGAAGTAGATGACGGTGCCGATCAGCGGCCCCTCGATGGTGCCGATGCCGCCGATGATCACGATGAACATCGCCGTCACCACCCAGTTGATGTCGAAGGCCGAGTCGGGCGAGACGAACATCGTGCCCATGAAGTGCGCCCCGCCGGCCAGCCCGAAGCCCAGCCCCGACAGCACGAAGGCGATGAAGCGGTTGCGCCACACGTTCACGCCGATGCTGGTGGCGGCCAGTTCGTTGTCGCGCACCGCCATCAGGCCCAGGCCGAAGGGCGAGCGCATCAGCAGGTACACGCCGGCCACTGCTGCGAGGCCGATGGCGCCCGAGATCCAGAACGCGTTCTGCTGGAAGCTCTCTGCCTCCACCAGCCGCACCGCCTGCAGCGGCACGCCCGACTCGCCGCCGAACAGCGGGAACTTGGCGACCAGCAGGCGCACGATCTCGGCCAGCACCCACATGCCGATCGAGAAGTAGGCATCGCGCAGGCGGAACATCAGCGGCGCCACCACGGCGGCCAGCAGCGCGCCGCCCAGGCCTGCCACGGGCACCATCCAGTAGGGCGAGATGCCCAGCCGGTCGGAGGCCACGAACAGCAGGTAGGCGCCGATGCCGGCAAAGGCCTGGTGGCCCATCGACACCAGCCCGGTGTAGCCGGCCAGCAGGTTCCACATCTGGGCCATGGCCAGCGTGATCAGCACCTCGCTGAGCAGGCGCAGCAGGCCGCCGTCGGCCACGGTGGGCGCGAAGGCGATGGCAAGGGCCGCGGCGGCGAAACCGAGCCAGGGGACAAGAGACGGAGGACGCATCGAAGTCATCTCAGGTACGTGCGCCAGCGATGCCATTGGGGCGCACCATCAGGACCGCGAAGAACAGCAGGTGGGCGTACAGCGCGCCCGCGTTGGAATCGAGCCGCTGGCCCACGAGTTGCGCCACGCCCAGCGCGATGCCGCCGACCAGCGCCCAGCGGAACGAGCCCAGGCCGCCGATGATCACGACCTCGAACGCGCCCAGCAGCCGCTCCACGCCCGAGAAGGGCGTGAACGAGGTGCGCAGCGCCAGCAGCAGCCCCGCCACCGACGCGAAGGCCAGCGACAGCCCCATCACCACCGCATACACATGGCGCGGGCGCACGCCCATCGTGCGCACGATCTCGCGGTGGTCCGACGTGGCGCGCACCACCAGCCCGAAGCGCGAGTGCTGCAGCAGCCACTGCAGCGCGCCGAAGGCCAGCACCGCGAGCACCAGCACCAGCACCGGGTACCAGCCGATGCGCAGCCCGCCGATCTCGAAGCCCGCCGTGGCCAGCGCGCCGCCGTCGAGCGCGCGCGGGTCGGCGCCGAACAGCTCGACCATCAGGTTGCGCAGCACCACCGCGATGCCGAAGGTGACCAGCACCGGCGTGAGCGGATCGTCGGTGGCCACCGCGCGGTTCAGCAGCAGCCGCTGCAGCAGGTAGCCCATGCCGAAGGCCGCCAGTGCCACCGGTGCGATGAAGAAGAGCGGCGACACGCCGGGAAACTGCGTGGCCAGAAAGACCGCGAAGTACGCCGCCAGCACCACGAACTCGCCATGCGCGAGGTTGACCATGCGCATCACGCCGAAGACCAGCGCCAGCCCGAGGCCGAAGAGCGCGTAGAGGCCGCCGAGCAGCACGCCGTTGATGAGGGTTTCGAGCCAGGCCATGGTGGGGAGGTGTTCAGTGTCCGAAGTAGGCGTTGGCGATCTGCGCGGCGCTGAAGTCGCTCGCGCGGCCCGCCAGCGTGACGCGCCCCTTGAGCAGGCAGTACACGCGCTGCGCGATGCGGCAGGCGCGCGTCACGTCCTGCTCCACCACCAGCAGCGCCGTGCCTTGCGCGCGGATGTCGCCGAAGGCGCGGTAGATCTGCTCGATGACCACGGGCGCCAGGCCCAGCGAGATTTCGTCGCACAGCATCAGGCGCGGGTTGGCCATGAGCGCGCGGCCGATGCTCACCATCTGCTGCTGCCCGCCCGACAGCTGCGTGGCCGGCCGATGGCGGAACTCCTGCAGGATCGGGAACAGCGCGTACACGGTGGGCAGCGTCCAGTGGCCCGTGCGGCCGCACAGCGCGCCCATGCGCAGGTTTTCTTCCACGGTGAGCGAAGGGAACAGCATCCGCCCCTCGGGCACCAGCGCGATGCCGCGGCGCGCGATGCGCTCGGCCGGTTCGGCCTCGATGGCCTGGCCGTCGAAGCGGATGGCGCCGCGGCTGCGTGCGCCCAGCCCGGCAATGGCGCGGATCAGCGTCGACTTGCCCGCGCCGTTGGCGCCGATGAGCGCGGTCGCTTCGCCTTCCGCCACGTCGAGCGACAGGTCGAACAGCGCCTGCAGGTCGCCGTAGTGGCTGCACAGCTCGCGCACTTCAAGCAGCGGCATGGGTGCTCTCCTGCAAGCTGTCTTCGTCGCCCACGCCCATGTAGACCTCGCGCACCTCGCGGCTGGCCATGGCGGCGGCGGGTGTGTCTTCCAGCAGCTTGCGGCCGAAGTTCAGCACCATGATGCGGTCGGCCACGGCCATCAGCGCCTGCGCGATGTGCTCGATCCAGATCATCGCCACGTCCTGCTTCAGCTCGAGCACCAGCGCCACCAGCACCTGCACCTCGGCTTCGGTGAGGCCGCCGGCGATCTCGTCGAGCAGCAGCAGGTGCGGCCGCGCCGCCAGGCCCTTGGCCAGCTCGAGCCGCTTGCGGTCCAGCAGCGGCAGGCGGCCGGCCGGCACGTCGGCGCGGTCGGCCAGCCCGGTGCGTTCCAGCACGGCCCAGGCCTGGCGCGCGGCCTGCGCGCGCGGCAGCCGCGCGGCGAACGTGGCGGCGGCCAGTGCGTTCTCGTAGGCACTCAGGTGCGCGAAGGGCTGCGGAATCTGGAAGGCGCGCGCCACGCCCAGCCGCGCCCGCGCGTCGGCGCGCAGCCCGACCAGTTCGCGGCCTTCGAGGCGGATGCTGCCGGCATCGGGCACGGCCACGCCGGTGATCAGGTTGAACAGCGAGCTCTTGCCCGCGCCGTTCGGCCCGACCACGCCCAGGCACTCGCCGCGTGCCAGCGAGAGCGCCACCTGATCGGCCACGACGATCTCGCCGTAGCGCTTGCACAGGCCGTCGATGACGAGGCAATCGCTCATGCAGCCTTCAGCTGCGACAGCAGCTTGAGCTCGTCTTCCACCGGAATCTGCTTGGCGGTGCTGTTGTGCGTGATGATCAGCTCGTACGGGAACTTGCTGCCCGCCTTGGTCTTGCGCCACTGGCCCGCCACTATCGGCGTGACGGCCACGCTCTTGATCGGGCTGCCCTTGAAGTCGATGCGCCCCACCACCGAATCGAGCTGCAGGTTGGCCAGCGCGTCGCGCACGGCCTTCTTGTCCTTCGGGTTCGTGGCGTTCTTCAGCGCGGCAATGCCGACCTCGAACAGCGCGTGGCCGTAGCCGATGGGCTGCGTCCACTGCTTGCCGGTGGTGGCCTCCCAGTCGGCCGCGAGCGCCTTGGCGCTCTGGCCCGTGAGCGAGGACTTGAACGGGAAGTTCGGCGTCCACCAGACCTCGGTCGACATGCCGTTGCCCGCCGCGCCCAGCGACTCCACCGCGCTCGGGAACAGGAACGACGCGGCCATCGTCACCACCTCGGGCCGGTAGCCCGCCTGCTGCGCCTGCTTCCAGAAGGTGGCGAAGTGGTTGGCGTAGGCAAAGCCCGAGACGATGTTCGCGCGCGCCGCCTTGAAGCTCGACACTTGGTTGCTGAAGTCGTCGGTCGCGATCTTGAAGAAGCCGCCGTTGGTCTCCTTGTAGCCGCGCTGCTTCGCGCCGCCCGGGATGCCCGTGGCCGGATCGGCGAAGGCGTGGCCCGGGCCGTTGTCGATGTACAGCGTGCCCAGCGTGCGTTCCACCTTCAGCGGCTCCCACATGCCGAAGAAGTTCTTCAGCACGTCGTCGGCGCCCCAGAAGAAATGGAACGAGAACGGAAAACCTTTTTGCGGCGTGGAGCCGCGCCCGAAGGTGATGGCCTGCCACGGCCCCATGGTCGACACCATCGGCACGCCGTTGACGTCGCACAGCTGGCCGGCGGCCAGTGCGGCGTCGCTGTCCTGCACCAGCAGCAGGTCGACCTTCTCGCGCAGCAGCAGCTCGCTGGACATGGTGGCGCCACGGTTGGCGTCGGACTGCGTGTCGCGCACCACGATCTCCACCTTGTAGGTCGTGCCGCCGATGGTGAGGCCGTCTTTCAGCGTGGCGCGCACGCGCTCCAGGCTCCAGGGGTCGGCCTCGCCGAAGTTGGCGCGAACGCCCGACAGCGTGGTGAGGTAGCCGATCTTGATCGTCTTCGATTGCGCATGCGCCAGCGCAGGCACGCCGGCCAGCGCGGCCGCGCCGCCGCCGATGACGAGTTGGCGGCGCGTGAGGGCGCCGGAGGCTGCACGGAAGAGGTCGGAGGAGAGAGCGGCGGGCGTGTCGGCGGACATGGAGGTTCTCCTTGGCGGATGAAGGATGGACAGGTCCGCATCCTCTCTCTGCGCGCCGCCGCGGCGTTATCGAAAACTGGCAAAACGCGGGCCGGTGCCCGCGGATGTCATTCGGGCCGCAGGTTGACCGACTTGGCGATGGCGCGGTAGCGCTCCATGTCGGCCTGGTAGCCGCGGCGCAGCTCGGCCAGCGTCTGTTCGGGCGCCACCTTGCTGCCGCCGAGTTCCAGCGCGCGGCGCAGCTCGGGCTTGAGCATCATCTGGTTGAAGGCCGTGTGCAGCCGCTGCTGCGCCTCCTCGGGCACGCGGTGCGACACCTGGATGCCGGCCCACAGGCTGTAGACGAAGTCGTCCAGGCCCTTGCTGTTGCGGATCAGCGGAATGGCCGTGAAGCGCTCGTGCGGCGCCGAGGCCGCGATGCCCAGCGCCTTGACCTTGCCGGCGTCCAGCAGGTCGGGCACGTTGCCCGCCAGCGGCGCGAACACCAGGTCGATCTGTCCGCCCAGCAGGTCGTTCACCAGCGGCGCGAAGCCCTTGTAGGGCACGTGCAGCATCTTGGTGCCCGTCTGCTGCATGAAGCGCTCGCCCAGCAGGTGGTAGAGCGACCCGGGGCCGATGCTGCCGTAGCTCAGCTCTTTCGTGTCGGGGCGGCGCAAGAGCGCGATGAGTTCGTCGACGCTGCCCGCGCCCAGGTCCTTGCGCGCCAGCAGCACCATCGAGGTGACGGCCATCACGCCGATGGGGCGGAAGTCCTCGGCCTTGTAGCGCGCGCTGCTGAGCGTGAGCGGCGTGAGCATCAACTCCATCGGCGAACCCACGAGCAGCGCCGAGCCGTCGGCCGGTGCGTTGGCTGCCTTCATCACGCCGAGCGAGCCGCTGGCACCGGGCACGTTGTCGACGATGGCCGGCTGGCCCAGCAGCCGTGACAGCTCGGGCGCGGCCAGCCGCGCGTTGATGTCGGAGCCGCCGCCCGCGGGGTAGGGCACGATCAGGTTCAGGGTCTTGCCCCCCAGGCCCTGCGCCAGGGCGGGCAGGGCGATGGGGGACAGGCCGGCGGCCAGGCCGGCAGCAATCAGCGAACGTCTGCGCATGGGTTCTCTCCTCGGGTTGTGTGAGATGTGTCGGAGTACGGGAAACAGGGGGGCTTGTTGCTGCTACGGCTGCAGCAGTGGCGACTGCACGTTCGCGAAGGGCACGGCCTGGTGCCAGCCGTGCGCCATGCGCAGCACGTCGAGGTCCGCGCCGGGGCGGCCGATGAGTTGCAGGCCCATCGGCAGGCCGCGCGTGCCCTCGGCTTGCGAGAAGCCGGCCGGGATCGCCATCGCGGGCAGGCCGGCGAGCGAAGGGCCGATGGTCACTTCCATCCAGCGGTGGTAGGTGTCCATGGCGCGGCCGCCGACCTCGCGCGGCCAGTGCGTGTCGACCGGCAGCGGGAACACCTGCGCAGCCGGCAGCACCAGGAAGTCGAAGCGTTCGAAGAGCTGCAGCAGCGCGGCATGCCACTGCGTGCGCGTGACCGCCGCCTCGTGCAGCGCGGCGGCGCTCAGGCGCTCGCCCTGTTCGATCTCCCAGCAGGCTTCGGGCTTGAGCTGCGCGCGCGTGGCCGGGTCGGCATGCAGCCCGCGCAACGCACCGGCCACGATGAAGCCGCGCAGGCGCAGCCAAGCCGTCCACAGCGCGTTGAAATCGAAAGCGGGCACGGCAGGTGCGACGCTGCAGCCCAGCGTGTCGAAATGCCGCAGCGCCGATTCGCACAGCGCCATCACGCCCGGGTCCATCGGCAGGTGGCCGCCGAGGTCGCCGAGCCAGGCGATGCGTTTGCCGCGCAGCTCTGAGTCGAGTGGCTGCGCAAAAGCCTCGCCGTCACCCGCCAGGCTCAGCGGCGAGCGCGCGTCGTAGCCGGCCTGCACCGACAGCAGCCAGGCCACGTCCTCGGGCGTGCGGCCCATCGGCCCTTCGCAGCCCAGCTGCTGGAAGAACAGCTCCGGCCCCGGCCCGGTGGGCACGCGACCCAGCGACGGGCGCAGGCCGTAGACGTGGTTCCAGGCCGCGGGGTTGCGCAGCGAACCCATCATGTCGCTGCCGTCGGCCACCGGCAGCATGTGCAGCGCGAGCGCCACCGCCGCGCCGCCGCTGCTGCCGCCGGCCGCGTGGTCGAGGTTCCATGCGTTGCGCGTGGTGCCGAACACCGTGTTGTAGGTGTGCGAGCCCAGGCCGAACTCGGGCGTGTTGCTGCGTCCCACGAAGAGCGCGCCGGCGCGGCGCAGGCGCTCGACCATGATCGCGTCGTGCGGCGTGACCTGCCTGGCGAACACCGGGCTGCCCATGGTGGTCGGCAGGCCGGCGGTGGCGACGAAATCCTTCGGCGCCATCGGGAAGCCGTGCAGCCGGCCCACCGCGTCGCCGCGCGCGCGTTGTGCATCGCAGGCATCGGCCTGGCGCAGCATCTCCTCGGCAGGCTGCAGCGAGACCAGTGCGTTGACCTGCGGGTTGAGGCGCTCGATGCGCGCGAGGCAGGTCTGCATCAGTTCGCGGCACGAGAGCTCGCGGCGTTGCAGGGCGGCGGCGAGCGAACGGGCGCTGGGAAGGGGTGGCAGCGTGGCGGACATATGGCGGTCAACGATAGCGACCGCCTCCGCAAGCAGGTATCAAAAAACGGCAAAACTGGCGCCCCGAAAACCGAGGGATTCCCCTCGGCCCGTGCACCGGATCAGTGCCTCGTGAGCGCTGCGCCGCGCAGCGTCTGCGAGGGCAGCTCGCCGAACTGGCGCCGGTAGTCCGTCGCGAATTGGCTCAGGTGCCAGAAGCCCCAGTGCGCCGCGATGTCCTGCACCGAGCGCGACTCGGGCCGCTTCAGTGCGCGGCGCACGCCATTGAGGCGCAGCGCCCGCAGGTAGCGCGCGGGGCTCAGGCCCAGCGTTTCCTGGAAGCAGTAGTTCAGCTTGCGCTGGCTCGCGCCGATGCGGCTGCACACCTGCAGCATCGACAGCGGCTCGTCGGGCCGCGACATCATCAGCTCGCAGGCGCGGCGCACCACGCGGCGGTGCGCCTCGGTGGAACGCAGCTCGCGCAGGTCGACGTCTTCGGGCAAGGCGTTGAGCCAGGCCAGCAGCACGTCGTCGCGCAGCTGCACCGTGGCGACGGGGTCGTCGAGCAGGCCGGGCATCGCGTCGAGCGCACCGAAGGCGCCGCGCAAGGTGCCGCGCAGCGACTGCATGGTGGGGTCGTCGAAGTGCAGCACCACGCGCCGTTCGAGCCAGGCCGGCGGCGCGCGGTCGTTCAGGCGCTCGGTGAGCGACTGCAGCAGCGCGTTGTCGACCACGATGCCCGTCAGCTCGAAGCCCGGCGGGCTGCACAGGTCGAGCTCGTCGCAGCGCCCGACCATCACCGATTCGGTGTCCAGCCGCTGGCCCGAGAAGCGCGCCTCGCCGTCCTGGCGGCAGGTGAGGGCGAAGCCGCAGCAGTCGGGGTTCATCTCGCCGTGCTGGCGCAGCGCGCGGTTGGTGGTCTCGCGCACCAGCCGCAGGCCGGGCAGTTGCACGTGGTCGAGAAAGCCGGCGAAGCTGCCGCCCGAGAGCATGTCGCACGCCAGGTGCCAGCCGTTCTGGCCGCTGGCGTAGGCGTCGATGTCGTGCGTGGACAAGGTCCAGCGCGTCGCGACGGTGGGGGCAGGGGCAGGAAGAACGGAGGCGGTCTGGCTGGTCATGGCGGTCCGGCGAAGCGGTGGCAGGGGTGCGAAGACCCGTGCCGGAAGCAATCTCCAGACCAGATTGTTTCGTTGACAACGATCTTAAAGTGACAGGGCAAACCCCTAAGCCACCCGACCGTGGCCTATTCGAGCTCGCCGCTGGGCTCGAAGCCGGTGGTGCTGTCGAACAGCTTCTGCACGATGGTCTGCAGCACCTGGCGCTCGTCCGCCGTGAGCTGCGAGAAGAGGCGCTGCGCAGTGTCGTGCGCCAGCGGCACCATGTCGCGGTACAGCGCCAGGCCTTCTTCCTCGAGCGACACGATGACCTTGCGGCGGTCGTCGGCCGAGGGGTGCATGTTGGCCAGCCCCAGGTCCACCAGCCGGTGCTGCGCGCGGCTCACGCGGGCCTTGTCCATGCTCGTCTTCTGTGCGATTTCGAGCGCCGACAGTGCACCGTACTTGCCCAGCACCACGACGATGCGCCACTCCGGAATCTGCAGCGAGAAGCGGCTGGCGATCGACTGGCCCACCGTCTGGCTCACGCGGTTGGCGACCACCGAGAGTTGAAAGGGCAGGAAGGTCTCGAGGTCGAAGGCCGGGGCGCTCGCGGCGCTGCTGCGTGCCTTGGACAGGGGCTTGGCGCTGGGCCGGGAAGGGGTGCGTGAACGGGGCACGGTGAGGTCGTGGCGTGGAGGCGTCGTGAAAGAAGATCGGCGCGGACAGTATAGGAAGGCCCTTGCGCATCACGCACGAGGCTGCGCGAGGTTTGCCAGTTTTCGATAACGCGGCAAGGGGCTCGCTCCCTATCGTGCAGGGCATGGACTACCCTGAACTCGCACTGCACATCGCCGGCCAATGGCGCACGCAGACCGCCGGCGGCCGCCGCGCGGTCGTCAATCCCGCCACTGAAGAAGTCATCGCGCAGCTGCCGCTGGCCGGCCGCGACGAACTCGCCGAAGCGGCCGCGTCCGCGCGTCGCGGCTTCGTGCAGTGGCGCGGCAAGAGCGCACTCGAACGCTGCAACATCCTGCGCGCCGCCGCGCAGAACATCCGCGCGCAAGCGAAGACGATTGCGCACGTGCTCACGCTCGAGCAAGGCAAGCCGCTGGCCGAGTCGCTGCGCGAGGTCACGCTGTCGGCGGACATCATCGACTTCCAGGCCGAAGAGGCCAAGCGTTTGTACGGCCGCCTCGTGCCGCCGCGCGTCGAAGGCATCCTCTCGCAGTCGGTGATGCGCCAGCCGGTGGGGCCGGTGGCGGCCTTCACGCCGTGGAACTTTCCGGCCAACCTGCCGGCGCGCAAACTCGCGAGCGCACTGGCCGCAGGCTGCAGCGTGGTCATCAAGCCGGCGGAAGAAACGCCGGGCACCTGCATGCTGCTGGTGCGCGCCTTTCTCGACGCGGGCGTGCCGCCCGACGCGCTCAACATGGTGTGCGGCGACCCGGCCGAGGTGTCGTCTTTCCTCATCGACCATCCGGCGATCGCCAAGGTGTCGTTCACCGGCTCGGTGGCCGTGGGCAAGCTGCTGGGCGAGCAGGCGGCGCGGCATGTGAAGCGCTTCACCGGCGAGCTCGGCGGCCACGCGCCGGTGATCGTCTGCGACGACGCCGATTTTCCCTTCGCGCTCAAGCAGTCGCTGGCCGCCAAGTTCCGCAATGCTGGCCAGGTGTGCGCGTCGCCGATCCGCTTCTACGTGCCGCGCGCCCGCTTCGGCGAATGGAGCGAGGCCTTCGTGCAGGCCGCGCGCGCGCTGCGCCTGGGCGACGGCACCGACCCCGTCACGCAGATGGGCCCGCTCGCGCACGCACGCCGCATCGAGGACATGCAGCGCTTCGTCGACGACGCCGTGGAACGCGGCGCGCAGCTGCTGTGCGGCGGCCACCGCGTGCAGCGCCCCGGCTTCTTCTTCGAGCCCACCGTGATCGCCAACGCACCGGCCGACAGCCGCGTGATGCGCCAGGAGCCCTTCGGCCCCATCGCCGTGCTGCAACCGTACGACACGCTGGACGAAGCCATCGCGCAGGCCAACGCCTTGCCCTACGGCCTGGGCGCCTACGCCTTCACGCGCGACCTGCACACCGCGCACCGCCTGGGCGACGCGCTCGAGGCCGGCATGGTCGGCATCAACCACTTCGGCGTCTCGCAGCCCGAGATGCCCTTCGGCGGCTGGAAGGAAAGCGGCATCGGCCAGGAGATGGGCGCCGAGGGCCTGCTGCACTACACCGAGGTCAAGACCCTCACCGTCGGCGTGCCGTGCTGAGCACACCCCATCGAATACTTCCGGAGACCTGCATGACAACGAAAGAAGCCGCCGCCGTGGCGGCGCTCAAACAAGACAACGCCCAGTACCTGTGGCACCCCATGGCGCATCCGCAGGCCATGCTCAAGAGCAAGCCCGACATCATTGCGCGCGGCCAGGGCTGCTGGATCTGGGACGTCGATGGCCACAAGATGCTCGACGGCGTCGGCGGCCTGTGGGCCGCGAACCTGGGTCACAGCAACCAACCGGTGCGCGACGCCATCGTGGCGCAGCTGGACGAGCTGCCCTTCTACAACGTGTTCCGCGGCACCACGCACCCGCGCGCCATCGAGCTGTCGGCGCGCCTGGTCAAGACCATGGAGCCCGACGGCGTGGCCGCCGTGTTCTTCAGCAACGGCGGCTCCGACGCGGTCGAGGGCGCGCTCAAGCTCGCACGCCAGTACTGGAAGCTCAAGGGCCAGGCCGACCGCTTCAAGTTCATCGCGCTGCGCCAGGGCTACCACGGCGTGCACTTCGGCGGCATGAGCGTGAACGGCAACCTGAACTTCCGCCGCGCCTACGAGCCGCTGCTGCCCGGCTGCTTCCATGTCGACACGCCCTGGCTCTACCGCAACCCCTACACGCAGGACCCGGAAGAACTCGGCGAGATCTGCGCCACGCAGCTGGAACGCGAGATCCAGTTCCAGGGCCCCGACACCGTGGCCGCCTTCATCGCCGAGCCGATCCAGGGCGCGGGCGGCGTGATCGTGCCGCCGCCCAACTACTGGCCGCGCGTGCGCGAGATCTGCGACAAGTACGGCGTGCTGCTCATCGCCGACGAGGTCGTCACCGGCTTCGGCCGCGGCGGCGCCATGTTCGGCACGCGGCTGTGGAACGTGAAGGCCGACCTGTGGTGCCTGGCCAAGGGCATCTCGTCGGGCTACGTGCCGCTGGGCGCCACCGCCATCGGCAACAAGGTGGCCGAGGTCTTCCTCAACGACCCCACGGGCCAGGCCGCGGTGGGCCACGGCTACACCTACAGCGCGCACCCGGTGGCGGCAGCCGCCGCACTCGCCACGCTGGACCAGATCGAGGCGCTCGACGTGCCTGGCAACGCGGCGCGCGTGGGCGCGCATTTCCAGGCGCGCGTGCGGCCCTTCGTCGACAAGTTCAGCTTCGTCGGCGACGTGCGCGGCATGGGCCTGATGCTGGGCATCGAGATGGTGGCCGACAAGGCCACGCGCACCACGCTGCCGCGCGGCAACCCGATCGCCGCGAAGGTGGCGCAGGCGGCCTACCAGCGCGGGCTGATGGTGCGCATCTCGGGGCCGAACCTCATCCTCTCGCCGCCGCTGGTCATCACGCGCGAGGAGGTGGACTTCATGGTCGATGCGCTCGAAGGCGCGTTCGCCGACGTGGAAGCGACGCTGTGAGTGCATCGCCCACGATCCTGCTGATCGGCACCGCCGACACCAAGAGCGCCGAGCTGCTGTTCATGCGCGAGTGCATCGAGGCCGGCGGCGGCCGTGTCGTCGTGATGGACGTGGGCGTGCTCGACGGCGCGCCCTTCACGCCCGACATTCCCAACACCGAGGTGGCCGCCGCCGCCGGCAAGACCGTGGCCGAAGTGGCGGCCAGTGGCGACGAGAACAGCGCCATGACGCTGATGGCACGCGGCGCCGCCAGGCTCGCCGCGCGCTGGCAGGCCGAGGGCCGCATCGACGGCCTGCTCGCGCTGGGCGGCACCATGGGCACCGACCTCGCGCTCGACGTGGCGCAGGCGCTGCCGCTGGGCGTGCCGAAGGTGCTGGTGTCGACCATCGCCTACTCGCACCTGCTGCCGCCCGAGCGCATTCCGCCCGACCTCATCATGGTGCTGTGGGCCGGCGGGCTCTACGGCCTCAACAGCCTGTGCCGCTCGGCCCTGAGCCAGGCCGCGGGCGCGGTGCTCGGCGCCTGCCGCCAGGCCTGCGTGCCGGCCTTCGAGAAGCCGCTGGTGGGCATGACCTCGCTGGGCTCCAGCGCGCTCACCTACATGAAGACGCTCAAGCCCGCGCTCGAAGCGCGCGGCTACGAGGTCGCCGTGTTCCACACCACCGGCATGGGCGGTCGTGCCTTCGAGGCGCTGGCCGCCGAAGGCCGCTTCTGCGCGGTGATGGACTTCAGCCTGCAGGAGCTGGCCAACCAGCTCGGCGGCTCGTGCGTGACGGCCGGGCCTGATCGCCTGCTCGGTGCGGGCCGCGCGGGCACGCCGCAGATCGTCGCGCCCGGCGCCATCGACATGCTCGACTACCCGGCCTGGCAGTCCACGCCCGAAGGCCTGGAAGGCCGGCCCACGCACATCCACAACCGGCTGCTGGCCTCCGCACTGAGCGCGCCCGCGTTCCGACGTGGCGTGGCCGCCGAGATCGCGCGCCGCCTCGCGCGCGCCGAGGGTGCCACCTGCCTGCTGATGCCGCTGCAAGGCATCGAAGGCTGGGACCGCCCCGGCGAGCCGCTGCACGACCCCGAAGGCCTTGCGGCCTTCACCGAGGCGCTGCGCGGCAGCGTCGATCCGGCGCGGCTCGTCGAGCTCGACGCGCACATCAACGACAGCGCCTTCTGCGACGCCGCACTGCGCGTGTTCGACGCCTGGGTGGCCGACGGCACCGTGCCCGCAGGGAGCCACGCATGACCCACGACACGCAAGCCCTCGTGCTCGACTTCGGCGGCGTCATCAGCCGCACGCTGTTCGAGACCCACGCCCTCACCGAAGAGGCGCTGTCGCTGCCGCGCGGCACGCTCACCTGGCGCGGTCCCTTCGACCTCGCGAGCGATCCGCTGTGGCGCGACATGCAGGCCGACAAGCTCTCGGAGCGCGACTACTGGATGGCGCGCACGCGCGAAGTGGGCGCGCTGGTCGGCGAACGCTGGGACCGCATGGAGACCTTCGTGCAGCGCGCGCGCGGCGCCGACCCCGAGGCCGCCATCCGCCCCGAGGCGCTCGCGGCCATCGAGGCGGCGCGCCGCGCCGGCTGCCGGCTCGCGATTTTGTCGAACGAGCTCGACCTGTTCTACGGCGCGGGCTTTCGCCAGCGCCTGCCCTTCATGAGCGCCTTCGACGTGGTGGTCGATGCCACGCACACCGGCATCCTCAAGCCCGATGCGCGCGCCTACCAGCAGTGCCTGGACCAGCTCGGCCTGCCTGCCGACGCCTGCGTGTTCGTCGACGACCAGCTGCGCAACATCGCCGGCGCGCAGCGCGTGGGCCTGCGCACCGTGCACTTCGACGTGATGCATCCGGGCGCGAGCTATGCGCAGGCGCTCTCGATGCTGGGCGTTTCTCCTTCTTCTTCCCTTTGACCGAGTTTTCGATGACCCCGACCTTCGAACCCACCGTGCCGCGCGAGCGCGTGCAGGCCCTGATGCAGGCCGAACAAGATCGCTACGCACGCACCCACGCGCGCAGCGGCGAACGCTTTGCGCAGGGCCAGCAGGCCTGGCTCTACGGCGCGCCCTCGCACTGGATGCGCCGCTGGATCGGCGGCTGGCCGCTGTACGTGCAGGACGCGCAGTTGCCTTATGGCGCGCGCTTTGTCGACGTGGACGGCAACGGCTATGCCGACTTCTGCCTGGGCGACACCGGCGGCATGTGCGGCCACGGCCATCCGGCGGTGGTCGAGGCACTGGCGCGGCAGGCGCGCGTCGGCAGTTCGTTGATGCTGCCCACCGATGACGCGGCCTGGGTCGGCGAGGAACTGTCGCGCCGCTTCGGCCTGCCGTACTGGAACCTCACGACCTCGGCCTCGGACGCCAACCGCGCCTGCATCCGCCTGGCGCGCATGGTCACGGGCCGGCCGCGCGTGCTGGTGTTCTCGGGCTGCTACCACGGCTCGGTGGAAGAGGCGCACGTGGAGCTGCGCGACGGCGCCGTCGCGATGCGCAACGACATCCACCCCAACGGCTTTCCGCACGACCAGCTGTCGGCCGTGGTCGAGTTCAACGACGTGCCCGCGCTGGCGCGCGCGCTGCGCGCCGGCGACGTGGCCTGCGTGCTGGCCGAGCCGGCCATGACCAACTACGGAATGATCGCGCCCGCGCCCGGCTTTCACGACGCGCTGCGCCGCCTCACGCGCGAGACCGGCACGCTGCTGGTCATCGACGAGACCCACACCATCTCGAGCGGCCCCGGCGGCTACACGCGCCAGCACGGGCTCGACCCCGACATGTTCGTGATCGGCAAGGCCATCGCCGGCGGCATTCCCGCCGCGGCCTTCGGCCTCAGCGCCGAGACCGCCGAGCGCGTCTGGCAGGTGCTGCCCAAGCTGCACCCGACCAAGCGCCAGTCGGCGCACGCCGGCTTCGGCGGCACGCTGGCGGGCAACGCGCTCACTGTGGCCGTGATGCGCGCGGTGCTTTCGCAGGTGCTCACGCCCGAGGCCTTCGATCGCATGCTGGTGCTGGCGCAGCGCCTGGCCGAAGGCGTCAACGCCAGCATCGCCGCGGCGGGACTGCCCTGGCATGCGACGCAGGTCGGCGCGCGCGTGGAGACGCTCTTTTGCGCCGACGCGCCGCGCAACGCGAGCGATGTGCGCCGCACGCGCGACGGCGAACTCGAAGCGCTGCTGCACCTGTACATGATGAACCGCGGCGTGCTCATCACGCCCTTCCACAACATGATGCTGTGCTGCCCCGGCACCACCGAGCGCGAGGTCGACGAGCACAACGCGGCCTTCGCCCAGTTCGTTCGGGAGTGCAAGGGATGAGCACGCCCGATCTCTTCGGCCTGCAGGGCAAGGTCGCGCTGATCACCGGTGGCGGGCGCGGCATCGGCGCGGCCATCGCGCAGGTGTTCGCCGAAGCCGGTGCGTCGGTGCTCATCGCCAACCGCACCGGCAGTGCGGGCGAGGCGGTGGCGGCCGAGCTGCGTGCGCGTGGCTTCGCGGCGCAGGCGCTGGCCTGCGACATCGGCCGGCACGACGAGGCCGAGCGCGCGGTGGCCGAGGCGGTACGCGTGTTCGGCGCGCTCGACATCGTGGTCCACAACGCGGCCGTGAATCCGTGGGCCGCCATTGACGCGATGACCGACGAGCAGCTCGAGCACACGCTGGCCGTCAACCTCAAGGCCTGCTTCTGGCTCACGCAGGCCGCTGTGCCGCATCTGCGTGCGCGCGGCGGCGGGCGGCTGCTCGTCACCTCGTCGGTGACCGGGCCGCGCGTGGCCATGCCGGGCAGCGCGCACTACGCGGCCAGCAAGGCCGGCGTGAACGGCTTCATCCGCACGGCGGCGCTGGAGTACGCGCGCGAGGGCATCACCGTGAACGGCGTGGAGCCGGGCTACATCGCCAAGCAGGGCGGCTCGCTGCTGTCCGATCCGGCGAAGGCCGCCCGCATCGCGCGCCACATCCCGGCCGGAGAGCTGGGGCGTCCCGAGGACATCGCCTACGCGATGCGCTTCCTGGCGAGCCCGGCGGCGCGCTACATCACGGGGCAGACGATCGTGGTCGATGGAGGCTCGACGCTGCCTGAAAGCCCGTTCTTCGCGGAGGCATCGGAATGAGCGCGCGCCTGCATGGCAAAGCCTGCCTCGTCGTCGGCGCAGCGACCGGCATCGGTGCCGCCGTGGCCGCGCGCTTCGCGGCCGAGGGCGCGCGCGTCGCGGTGGCCGGCTGGCCGCGGCCGCAGCCGGTGGGCGAGGGCCCGGCCTTCGATTGCGACGTGACCGACGACGCGGCGGTGCGCGCCACCGTCGCCGCAGTGCAGGCCGCGTTCGGCGGCATCGACGTGCTCGTGAACTGCGCCGGCATCGTCCGCAATGACGACGCGGCCGACATCGACGACGGCGACTGGCACCGCCTGCACGAGGTCAACCTCGGCGGCACCATGCGCTGCCAGCGCGCGGTGCTGCCCGGCATGGTGGCGCAGGGTGGCGGTGCCATCGTCAACATCGCCTCGGTCGCGGCGTTCAACGCCGGCGCCGGCATGGCCAGCTATGCGTCCAGCAAGGCCGGCGTGGTCGCGCTCACGCGCTCGGCCGCGCAGGCCTACGGCCCGCACGGCGTGCGCGTGAATGCGCTGTGCCCCGGCTGGGTCGACACGCCGATGAGCCGCCAGGAGATGCGCGACCTGGCCGCCGAACGCGGCATCGACGAAGACGCCGCGCGCGCGCAGACGGTGGCGCGCATCGCGCTGGGCCGCATGGCCACGCCCGAAGAGATGGCGGCCGTCTGCCTGTTTCTCGCCAGCGACGAAGCCTCGTTCGTGACCGGCGCGGCACTGGTGGCCGATGGCGGCGCGCGGGTGCCAGCCGCCGCACGCGCCGTGTAAGCGCCCAGAGACGCCACGCCCGCCCGGGCGTATGCTTGCGCGCCGCGGAGGGTTTTCAAAGATGCTTCCCATCGTCGTTGCGCTCATGGCGACCGTCATCCTGCTGGTCTGGATGGGGTTCTTCATGATGGGCTCGCTGCCCTTGCTCGTGCTCTCGCACGACACCCCGCTGGATTCGCGCTTCATCCGCGGCCTGTTCAACGTCTACTACGTGGCCGTGGTGCTGACCGCGAGCGCGGCGGCGCTCAGCTATGCGTGGTGCGGCAAGCCCTTTTTCGCGGTCGGCATGGCCTTCATCGCCGGCCTTGCCTTCGCGCTGCGCCGCTGGCTCATCATTCCGCGCATGGACCTGCTGCGCCACACGATCCCGGCGACGGACACGTCGATCGTGCAGTTCCGCAAGCTCCACATCGCGGGCATGGTGCTCAACGTGATGCAACTGGGCACGGTGGCCTGGGCGCTCACGCAGCTGGGGTTGTGAGCGGGGCTGGCCTCTGTCTCTATCGCAGGAACCGCCCTTCCTTCGTCACCCGCACCATCTCGATGAAGCGCGAGCCCGTGTTGCTGGCGCCCGTGAAGTCGATCTCCATGTTGCCGATGCGCAGCTTCATCGCCTTCAGCGTGGCGTGCAGCTTCGCGCGCGTGAGGTCGCGGCCGGTGCGGCGCAGGGCCTCGATCATCACGAGCGCGTTCACATAGCCTTCGTAGCTCAGGTAGCCGATGTCGACCTTGGCGCGCTCGGCCAGCTGGCGGAACTCGCGCGCGGTGGCGTCGACCTCGCTCCAGGGGTAGGGCACGATCTGCGAGATGGCCAGGCCGCTGGTCTTGTCGCCGACGAGCTTGGCTGTGACGTCGCCCGGCACGATCGACATGCCGTAGAACATCTGGCGACCGCCGGCGGTCCAGGCGCTCTTCATGACCTCGCCGCCGATGCCGCCACCCAGGTACATGAGCACGGCCTGCGCCTGGCTGTCGGCCAGCGCCTTGCCCGCGGCCTCGTTGGTCGTGCCGTCGCCTTTGACGGGCACCGCGGCCACGGGTTTGAGCTTGAGCGCGTCGAGCGCCGCCTCGACCAGCCGCGCCACTTCGGCGCCGCCGGGGTTGTCCAGGTAGGCCACGGCAATGCGCGAGACGCCGATGGTGCTCAGGTGCTGCACCAGCGCCTGCGCCTCGCGCGCGAAGGTGGCGCGCACGAAGTAGCCTGCGCCCGCGACCTTCTCGCGCGCCGAGTCCGACACCGCATAACCGCCCACCATCGGCGCGCCGCTCTGGCCCAGCACCTTGGCCGCGGCGGCCGTGGTGCCCGAGCCCACGCAGCCGAAGAAGGCGAAGGCGCGGTGTTCGGCGAGCAGCTTCTCGTAGTTGGCGACGGCCTTCTCGGGCTTGAGCTCGTCGTCGAGCGAGACCAGCTTGAGCTTGCGGCCCGCGAGCCCGCCCTGCGCATTGACTGCGTCGAAGGCCAGCCCGGCGCCGGCCATCACGACCTTGATCGGCACGCCCAGCGGCCCGCTCAGGATGCCGGTGTGGCCCAGGACGATCTCGCCGTCGCTGACGCCGCTCTCGGCGGCCAGGGCGGTGGAAGGCAAGGAAAGGAGGGGGCCGAGTCCGGCCGTCGCCGCGGCCGAGGCGGCGAGAAAACGTCTGCGATGCATGGAACCGATTCCGCTTCTAGATACAACTGATAACAATTGAAAGCGAAAGCGAGTCCCCGCGCCGCCGGGGTTTACCCCCTGTGTTGCGCCGTGTCCTCGCCGGGCGGCTCGCGCAGCTGCCAGGCCGCGCAGACGGCCAGCGCGCACAGGCCGGCCAGCATCAGGAACACCTCGTCGAAGGCGGCCAGCCGTGCCGCGGTGCTCACCGGGTTGGCGAGCGAGTCGCCGTGCGCCGCCAGGCGCCATTCGAGAATGATGGCGCACAGGCTCACGCCCACGGCGCCGCCGAGCATGCGCACGAAGCTGATCGCGCTGGCGCCCTGCGGGATGAGCGGCTTGGCCAGCGGGCGCATCGACCCGAGGTTGAGCGAGGGCAGGATGAAGCCCAGCCCGATGCGCCCGACGATCGCGAACACCACCAGCAGCCACAGCGGGCTGTCCAGCCGCAGCACGGCCATGAGCGCGAACGACACCGCCAGCAGCGCCAGGCCGATGCTCACCAGGAGCCAGGTCGGCTGCTTGTCGGCCAGCCGGCCCACGCCCGCGATGGTGAAGGCCAGCACGATGCCGGCCGGCAGCAGGGTCGTGCCCACGTGCGAGGCCGACAGGTGCAGCCCCACCTGCATGTACACCGGCAGCAGGTAGGTCGAGCCGAACAGCGCGGTGCCGTAGATGAAGGCGACCAGGCTGCCCATGGCGAACTGGCGGTAGCGAAAGAGCGCGAGGTTCATCAGCGGCGCGCCGCCCGAGGCCATGAGCCGGCGCTGCCACCAGACGAAGGCGGCGAAGGCCACGAGCGCGCCGGCCAGCAGCAGCGCGGCCTGCAGCGGTGAATCGCCGCGCAGCTCGACCAGCCCGTTCAGCAGGCACAGCGTGCCCACGGTGCCCAGCGCCAGGCCGCGCGCATCGAGCCCGCTGCCGCGCGTCGCGGCCACGCCGCCGGGCGCGGTCTTGGGCACGAACTTGTAGGCCAGCCAGATCGAGGCCAGGCAGAAGGGCACCACCATGAAGAAGATCGAGCGCCAGCCGAACAGGTCGACCAGCACCCCGCCGATGCTCGGCCCGATGGCCGGCGCCAGCACCACGCCCATGCCGAAGATGCCGCTGGCGCGCCCCTGCTCGTGCGGCTCGAAGGCGCGCAGGATGATGATGGCCGGAATGGGTTGCACCACGCCCGCCGCCAGCCCCTCGGCCACGCGCGCCAGCAGCACCAGCGGGTAGTGGTTGGCCACGCCGCCCACGACGCCGCCGGCCAGCAGCAGGAGCATGGTGCCGACGTAGGTGCGCCGGTAGCCGTAGCGCGACAGCAGCCAGGGCGTGGTGAGCATCGACACCGTCATGGCCACCATGAAGCCCGAGCTGACCCACTGCGCGCGCTCCTGGCCCAGCGCGAAGTGGTGGCTCATGTCGGGGATCGCCACGTTGACGATGGTCGAGGACATGATGGACGCCATCGTCCCCACCATGACCGACAGCAGCAGGTACCAGCGGTAGCGCTCGCCGTAGCGGGCGCGCAGGGCGCCCATGGAGGGCGGCGTGTCGGGTGTTGGGGGGGAGGTCATGAGGCGGCGCAGGGACGGTCGCGGGTCCGTCGTCCTACAAGCATATCGGTGTTTGCGCGGTCGACCGCGCGCGGGCCGGTCGCACAATGCGGCGGCTGTCCCCTGTGCGTCAAGTCTCCAAAGAACAAGCCATGCATCCATCGACCCCCGATTCCGGCCACGACCCGGCTGTACCCGATGCGGCCCCCACGCTTTCGGCGGAACTCGCCGCGCCCACCGTCAGCCGCGCCTATCGCTGCCAGTGCGGGCGCCCCGTGTTCCTGCGCAACAGCGAGTGCCTGGCCTGCCACACGCCGCTGGGCTACGTGATCGACCGGCTCGGCGTGGTGCCGCTGGCGCCGGCCGAAGGCGAGGGCGCGCTGCCGGACACCTTCACCGTCTTCGGCGATCCGCATGGCGCCACCTACCGCCGCTGCGCCAACCTCATGACGCCGGCCGCCTGCAACTGGATGGTGGCGCAGCCGCGCGAGGGCGAGACGATTCCCGCCGACACGCAGGGCCTGGCGCCCGGCTACTGCCTGGCCTGCAGCGTCACGCGCACCATCCCCGACCTGTCGGTGGAGGCCAACGGCGAACTCTGGCGCAAGCTCGAGATGCCCAAGCGCCGCCTGATCTCGCAGCTGCTCGCGCTCGGCCTGCCGGTGGTGAGTCGCCATGCCGACCCGGTGCACGGACTGGCCTTCGATTTCCTCAGCAACATGCCGGGCGCCCCGCACGTGATGACGGGCCACGAGCACGGCCTGATCACCCTCAACGCCGAGGAGGCCGAAGACGCCGTGCGCGAGCGCATCCGCGCCGAGATGCACGAGCCCTACCGCACGCTGCTGGGGCACTTTCGCCACGAGATCGGCCACTACTACTGGGACCTGCTGGTGCTGCCCACGCGCTGGATCGACGACTACCGCGTGCTCTTCGGCGACGAGCGCGCCGACTACGGCGCCGCGCTGCAGCAGCACTACGAACAGGGCCCGCCGCCCGATTGGGCGCAGCGCTTCGTCAGCAGCTACGCGAGCATGCACCCGTGGGAAGACTGGGCCGAGACCTGGGCCCACTACCTGCACATGGCCGACACGGCCGACACGGCGATGAGCTTCGGCATCGACGCGAGCAACGTGGAACTCACGAGCGACCTCTTTACCGCCGCCGACCTGTGGCAGCCCGAGCATCCCGATGCCGCGAAATTCCTGGACTTCATCAACGGCTGGGTGCTGCTGACCAGCATGCTCAACGAGCTGTCGCGCAGCATGGGCCAGCCCGACTACTACCCCTTCGTGCTGCCGCGCGCGGCGGTGGGCAAGCTGCAGTTCATCCACGGCGTGGTCACCGCGCAGCGCAGCGGCACGGCGCCGACGATGGTGACGGCGGGGGATGTGGCGGAAGCCGCGACGGAAGCTGCCGAGCCTGCACAGGGGCAGTCGCAGTCCCAGTCCCAATCGCCGTCGCAGGGCGACGTCGCTCAGTCCTGAGTCGGAGGCTTTCCTGCGGCGCAGCGCGCGCAGATGCAGGCCTGGCCGCGCAGCGCGGGCGGCAGCGTGTCGAGCGGCGCCAGCGAAAAATCGGCGGCCATGCACCAGCAGGGCGGCTGCGCCTGCCCGGTCTCGCGCTCGACCTCCATCGCGCAGCGGTTCGCCTCGCCGCACAGCGGACAGCGCGCGGTGTCGATGACCACCGTCATGCGAGCGCGAAGGCCGGCAGCTTCTTCGGCACCGCCACGTTGCGCAGCGTCGCGTACACCGGCAGGCCGTCGCGGTAGGCGGGGTAGTCCTCGCCCGCGATCAGCGGCAGCAGGTAGCGGCGGCACTTCTCGGTGATGCCGTAGCCGTCGTCCGAGATGAAATCGCGCGGCATCGGCTTCTCGACATTGGCCACCGCTTCGAGCGGCGCCGCGCCCAGCGTGTAGGCATAGGGCACGTCGCTCGTGCGTTCGATGGTCGGCATCACCGCGTTTCGGCCTTCGAGCGCCAGCTCGACCGCGCGCTGGCCCAGCTCGTAGGCCTGCTTCACATCGGTGGCCGAGGCGATGTGGCGCGCCGCGCGCTGCAGGTAGTCGGCCACCGCCCAGTGGAACTTGTGGCCCAGCGCCTCCTTCACCATCTGCGCCACCACCGGCGCCGCGCCGCCCAGCTGCGCATGGCCGAAGGCATCGCGTGCGCCCTGTTCGGCCAGGAAGGTGCCGTCGGGGTGGTGGCAGCCCTCGGACACCACCACGGAGCAGTAGCCGTGCTGCTGCACCATGGCATCGACGCGCGCCAGGAAGCGGGCCGCATCGAACTCGATCTCGGGGAACAGCACCACCACCGGAATGCCATGGTCGGCCACCAGCCCGCCAGCCGCGGCGATCCAGCCGGCGTGGCGGCCCATTACCTCGAGCACGAACACCTTGGTGGAGGTGGCGGCCATCGAGCGCACGTCGAACGAGGCTTCGAGCGTGGACACCGCCACGTACTTCGCCACCGAGCCGAAGCCCGGGCAGCAGTCGGTCAGCGGCAGGTCGTTGTCGATGGTCTTGGGCACGTGGATGGCCTGCAGCGGGTAGCCCATCGACTGCGACAGCTGGCTCACCTTGAAGCAGGTGTCGGCCGAGTCGCCGCCGCCGTTGTAGAAGAAGTAGCCGATGCCGTGCGCCTTGAACACCTCGATCAGGCGCTCGTACTCGCGGCGGTTCTTCTCGAGCGACTTGAGCTTGTAGCGGCACGAGCCGAACGCGCCCGAGGGCGTGGTGCGCAGCGCCGCGATCGCCTCGGCCGGCTCGGCGCTGGTGTCGATCAGGTCCTCGGTGAGCGCGCCGAGGATGCCGTTGCGACCGGCATAGAGCGTGCCGATGCGGTCCGGGTGCTGGCGCGCCGTCTCGATCACGCCGCAGGCCGAGGCGTTGATGACCGAGGTGACGCCGCCCGACTGGGCGTAGAAGGCGTTGAGGATGGGCATGCGCGGCATTCTCCCGCAGCCCTTTCCATGGCGCCAGTGGTGCCAAATGCGGGGCGCTTCAGCGCCCGCCGAGGCCCATCGCGCGCGTGATCACCTCTTTCATGATCTCGTTGGTGCCGCCGTAGATGCGCTGCACGCGCGCATCGGCGTAGGCGCGGGTGATCGGGTACTCCCACATGAAGCCGTAGCCGCCGTGCAGCTGCACGCACTCGTCCATCACCTTGCACTGCAGGTCGCTGGTCCAGTACTTGGCCATGCTCGCGGTGGCGGTGTCGAGCTTCTCGGCCATGAGCAGCTCGATGCACTTGTCGACGAACACCTGCGCCACCTGCACCTCGGTCTGCAGCTCGGCCAGCGTGTAGCGCGTGTTCTGGTAGTTGCCCACGGGCTGGCCGAACACCTTGCGCTCCTTCACGTAGGCCACGGTGTGGTCGATGGCGGCCTGCGAGGCGGCCACCGCGCTGATCGCGATCTGCAGCCGTTCCCAGGGCAGCTGCTCCATCAGGCAGACGAAGCCGCGGTTGACCTCGCCCAGCAGCGCCTCGGTGGGCAGGCGCACGTCGTTGAAGAACAGCTCGGACGTGTCCTGCGCCTTCAGGCCCAGCTTCTTCAGGCGCTTGCCCTTCTCGAAGCCCGGCATGCCGCGCTCGACGAGGAACAGGCTCGTGCCCTTCGCGCCCGCGGCCGGGTCGGTCTTGGCGACCACGATCACCAGGTCGGCGTGCCAGCCGTTGGTGATGAAGGTCTTGCTGCCGTTGAGCAGGTAGCTGCCGTCGGCTTGCCGGATGGCGCTGGTCTTCACCGCCTGCAGGTCGCTGCCCGCACCGGGCTCGCTCATGGCGATGGCGCCGACCATCTCGCCGCTGGCGAGCTTGGGCAGGTAGTGCTGCTTCTGCGCCTCGGTGCCGTAGCGCAGGATGTACGGCGCCACGATCTCGTTGTGCAGGCCGAAGCCGATGCCCGTGAAGCCGCGTGCCCACAGCTCCTCGAACTGGATCACCGAGTACAGCAGGTCGGCGCCCGCGCCGCCGTAGGTGTCGGGCAGCGCCATGCACAGGAAGCCGTTCTCGCCGGCCTTGGACCAGACGGCGCGGTCCACATAGCCCTGCTCTTCCCATGCGTCGTGGAAGGGCGCGATCTCCTTGTCCATGAAGCGGCGGAAGCTGTCGCGGAAGGCCTCGTGGTCGGCGGTGAAGAGGGTGCGTTCGATGGTCATGGGGACGTCAGCGGGTTTCGAAGACAGGAGGGCGCTTCTGCAGGAAGGCGCTCACGCCTTCACGGAAGCTGGGGCGGTCGATGAGCGCGCGCTGGCGCTCGCTCTCGTAGTGCAGTTGTTCCTTCAGCGTGTGGTGCTCCGAGGCGTCGAAGGCCTCGCGCGCTTCGAGCACCGCGTGCGCCGGCAGGCGCGCCAGCCGCTGCGCGATGGCGCGGGCCTCGTCCATCAGTTGCTCGTCGTCGGCGCAGGCCCAGATCAGGCCCCACTGCACGGCACGCCCGGCGCTCAGGCGCTCGTCGAGCAGCGCCATGCCCATCGCGCGCGCACGGCCGGCGCGGCGCGGAATGGCCCAGGTGCAGCCCAGGTCGGGCACGATGCCGAGCTTGGGCAGGAAGGGCAGGTAGAAGTAGGCGCTGCGCGCGGCGATGGTCACGTCGGCCGCGAGTGCCAGGCCCACGCCCGCACCGGCCGCCGGGCCATTGACGGCTGCCACCACCGGCACCGGCAGCGTGCGCAGCGTCTCGATGAGCGGGTTGCTGAGCTTCTGCATCCACTCGGCGGTCTGGTCGCCGAGCGTCTGGCCGGGCTCGCCGGGCGGCGCCATCGCGCTCAGGTCGGCGCCCACGCAGAAGGCCTTGCCGGCGCCCGTGAGGATCACGGCGCGCACCGTGCGGTCGTCGCGGATGCGCTCGAGCGCGTCGCGCAACTCGACCTGCAGATCTTTCGCGATCGGGTTCAGCTTGTGCGGCAGGTTCAGCGTGAGCGTGGCGATGCCGTCGGCCTGCTCGCACAGGATGCAGGGTTGGGGTGTTTGTTGCGGCGCGGTCATGCGAGCGCTGCGCCAAAAGTGGTGGTCATGGGCGTGTCCCTTTCAAGGCCAAGAAGGAAAACGGACGCCCAAAGCAAAAAGCCGCCTGTCGTCACGGCGGCGCGCGGTGCTGCTCCCTGCGGGGGCGGTCCATGGCATCGAGGTTCGATGCCACGGCGCCCGCGGTCAAGCCGGGGACAACCCGTGCAGCGCCAGTCGCCAAGGCGACCGCACGCGAGCCTGTGCGCGCGAGGCCGGGTTCGGCAGCGCGGCGGGCTGCGCGTCCGACACCGAGATGCACGAGGACTCCAGCGCCGACACCAGCACGCGCCGGTGCTCGGTGCTCTCGAAGCGCTCGCCCGGCCCGAGCACGATGTCGCGCGGGTCGCGGTCGAGCGTGATCCACACCGCGCCGCTGCGGCACTCGATGCCCACGCCCGCGCCGTCGGGCACGGCGAAGACGGCGCGGCTGGGCAGGCTCACGTGGAAGCGCGAGCTCGACGAGGAGAAAAAGGTGGAAGGGGACCGGTCGGTGGTGCTCATGGGAACCTCCATTGCATTCGTGATACGAATGAATATAGTGAGCCGAACCCTCTCTTACACGCGGTCATTCGGAACTCGTTGCATGCCTCCAGAGAATGTGAAAACCCCTGCCGGCGAGCTCCCGCCGCTCGAGCTGCTGCGCAGCTTCGAGGCCGCCGCGCGCCGGCTCAGCTTCACGCTGGCGGCGGGCGAGCTGCACCTCACGCAGTCGGCCGTGAGCCGGCAGATCCAGCAGCTCGAAGCCAGCCTGGGCGTGCTGCTGTTCGAGCGCCGCCACCGTGCGCTCGCGCTCACCGAGGCCGGCGGCGTGCTGCAGCGCGCCGTCACCGACAGCCTGGAGCGCCTGCGCGACGCCACCGCCCGCGTGCGCGCCAGCGCCGCGCCGCGGCAGGTGTCGATCACCACCACACCGGGCTTCGCGTCGCTGTGGCTCATTCCGAAACTGGCGCGCTTCACCAGCACGCATCCGCAGGTCGACGTGCGCGTGTCGGCCACGCTCGACGTGCTCGACCTGGACGTGAGCCGGCTGGACCTTGCGGTGCGCTTCGTTCCCATCGGGCGCGGCGTGGGTCCGGCGCTGTTCGAGGAGTCGGTGATCCCGCTGTGCGCGCCGCAGGTGGCCGCGTCGCTGCGCGAGCTGTCCGATTTTTCCAAGCTCACGCTGCTGACCATCGAGTACCCGGACCACAGCGAAGCCCCGACCGCCGACTGGGAGCCGTGGCTCAAGGTGATGGTGCTGGAAGACCTGCGCATGAAGAGCACGCTGCGCTTCTCGCAGTACGCCGATGCGGTGGCCGCCGCGGTGGCGGGGCAGGGCGTGGTCATCGGGCGCCTGCCGCTGCTGCGCGAACTGGTGCGCGACGGCCGGCTCGTGGCGCCGCTCGGCCAGGGCGTGGCATCGCACCGCGGCTACTTCATCGAGATGTCGCGGCGCGCCGCGGGCAACCGCGACGCGCAGGACTTCGCGCAATGGCTGCGCGACGAAGCGGAGGCCGCGCAGCGGAGCTGACTCAACCTGGCAGCAGCACCTTGTTGACGACGTGGATCACGCCGTTCGACTGGTAGACATTGGCGATCGTCACCGCCGCCGTGCCGCCCTTGGCGTCGGTCACCCACACCGTGCCGCCGCTCATCGTCGCCGTGAGCGTGCCGCCGCTCGCGGTCTTGAGCGTCGCCT
Source organism: Variovorax sp. GW531-E2 (assembly GCF_059423125.1). Lineage (NCBI taxonomy): Bacteria > Pseudomonadati > Pseudomonadota > Betaproteobacteria > Burkholderiales > Comamonadaceae > Variovorax > Variovorax sp. GW531-E2. The sequence continues at coordinate 116,681 of NZ_JBWKXQ010000009.1, forward strand.
TGCCGCCGCCCGCGTTGATCGCGCTCGTCAGCGCCGCGCTGTCCATGCGCCCGGGCACCACGTGGTAGGTCAGTACCTTGGTGAGCGTAGCCTTGTTCTCGGGCTTGAGCAGCGTGTCGACCGTGCCGGCCGGCAGTGCCGCGAACGAGGCGTTGGTGGGCGCGAACACCGTGAACGGGCCCGGGCTCTTGAGCGTGGCCACGAGGTCGGCCGCCTTCACCGCGGCGACCAGCGTCGTGTGGTCCTTCGAATTCACCGCGTTGTCGACGATGTCCTTCGTCGGGTACATCGGCGCGCCGCCGACCATGGGCGTGGCGGCACTGTTGCTGGCGTTGCTCATGCCACTGCCGGCGCACGCGCCGAGCAGGACCGACACGCCGAGGGCGATCACGAGTTTTTTCATGGATGTCTCCTGGAAGGAAAGGCTCTGTGGAAACCGCCAACAGCTCGGAGGCGCGATGCGCTTGAGATGCCATACGGCGCGATGCGCGAAGCGGATTCAACCGATGTGCCCTGTCAGCTTTGCGCCACAGCGCGCCGCGCCGGGCTTGCGCACGGCGAAGGCCCTCGCCAGAATCCGCCCTTCCTTTTTCAGCGACCGTTTTTCCAGACACCGCGCACGGCGACGATCAACCTCCCGGGCGAGAACACCATTCAATGAACCGTTCACTGAACACCTGACGCACACCGACCGCCCCGGCCGGATGTGCACCTTCGCATCCGCCGCGGCCGAATCGACAAGGGCCCCGCGCGCAACTGCATTCGCCGGGGCCTTTTTGTTTCTTTCGGAGTGTGCGCACATGAGTGCTCAACGAAAGGCCCGCGACGACGACAAGCGTCTGGGCCGGTTCTACTTTGCGGTGCCCGCGTCGGCACCGCGCAATCCCGTGGTGGCCGCGATGGCGCGCGGCGAATCCAGCCAGGGCGCAGGCCGCCACCTGCGCACCCACCGCGCCGAGCGGCGCGCGCAGAAGGTGGCGCTGCAGAAGGCCGCGCGCGACCTCGGACGGAGGGCCGACGATGCGTGACGACATGGACAAGGTGATCGTCGAGCGTCCGCGCGGCGGCTGGCGCGTGCAGGGCGATGGCCGCCCGTGGCGCAACAGCCCCGAGCGCGGTTCGCACCTGGGCATGAAGCGCGGCCTGCAGCATCCGAAGTGGCTGAGCGAAAACCTCCAGCCGCTCAAGCGCTGGCTGCACAAGCAGGTGCACCGGCCGTGGGACAAGGTGTACGCCGAGCTGTGCGCGGGCATCGATCGCCGCAGCACGGTGCAGGCGCACATCTTCCTGCACGTCGACGATTTCGTGGCACGCGACGCGGTGCTGTGCGACGGCGAGGTGCGGGTGCGGCCCTACCGCTGGGGCGCCCGCGACGGCGTGCCGCTGCACGAAGCGCCGGGCGTCGAGCTGTTCGTGCACCCGGTCACCGGCATCCTGCTGCCGAACCGGCGCCTGCGCGAGGCGCGTGCGGCGCGTCGCCTGGACCGGGCCGCGCGGCGCGGCGACACGCCGTATGCGGTCTATCACGTGATCGACGAGACCACGCAGTGGCACTGCGTCGAGGGCTGCTGGTTCGAGGTCGTGCTGGCGAAGTTTCCCGAGCGCACAAGCGCGGCGCAGCCAGAGCCCAAGTGCTATGACGTGCTGCGCCGCTGCATGGTCACGCGCTGCGGTGCGGCGCGACGTTCCGCGCCGGGCCTGCCTACGCACGTCGACATGTATGGGCGTCACGACGTCTATGCCGTCGCCAAGCGACAGTTGAGCCGGCGCGAGGTGCGGGCGCGGTTGGGGGATGCGGTGTGAGGCCGCGTGTCGGCGATCAGGGCGTGGGACGCACTGGCACCTTCGCCCGCGGCAGCAGCAGAAACGCCAACGTCCCCGCCGCCAGCATCCCGCTCACCGTGAGGAACACCGCGCGGAACGGTTCGCTGCCCTGGGCCACGGCCCAGGAGGCGGCCACGCCGGTGGTCCATTGCATCAGCGAGACGCCGAGGAACATCGCCATGTTGAGCAGCGCCATCGCGCGGCCCGTCACGGCCGCCGGGTAGGCGTTCTTGGTGTACGCGTACAGCAGCACGCTGTAGCCCGACAGCATGCCGTAGACGATCGGCAGGCCGATGTCGATGGCGCGCGACTGCGTGAGGGCCATGGCGGCGAACATCGCCGCGCCGGCGAAGGCGCAGCGCATCATCCAGCGCGTGCGGCGCGCGCCGCCGGGGTCGAGGCGGCCGAACAGCATGGGGCTGGCCATGCCGGCGACGGTCATCACCAGCGCCACGTTGCCGCTGGCCACGAGTGAGAGGCCGTGGCGGTCGTGCAGCACGGGGCCCAGCCACAGGCCGCGCAGTGTGATGAAGGCCGCGTACGACACGCAGGCGAAGCACAGCAGCCCGAGCGTGTGCGGCATGGCGAACAGCGGGAGCAGGTCGCGCACGGCCTGGCGCAGCGACTGGCGCTCGGGCGCGGGTTCGTCCGATGCGATCGTGGTGCGCGCGGGCTCGTGCACGCGCCAGAAGATGACGATCCACGAGAGCACGGCGAAGGCGGTCAGCGCGGCATAGCCGGCGCGCCACGAGGCGGCCTCGATCAGCAGCGCCAGCGGCGTGCCGGTGAACAGGATGCCCATGCCCGCGAGGCTCATCACCAGCCCCGACATGGAGGTGAAGCGCGCGGCGTCGAAGTGCCGCGCGATGAACACGGTGCAGGCCAGGAAGGCCGGCGCGCAGCCCACGCCGATCAGTGCCTGCCCCAGCAGCAGCGCGCCGAAGCCCGGCGCCACGGTGCACAGCGCGGCGCCCGCGATGGCGAGCGGAAAGGCGGTGAGCACGGTGCGGCGCACGCCGAAGTGGTCGATCGACACGCCCATCGCGAGCTGCATGATGCCGAAGGTGAAATGGAAGGTGCCGGCCCAGGTGCCCAGCGCCTGCGGCGTGAGGCCGAAGTGCTGCGTGAGCGGCGTGGCCATCATGGCGCCGACGGTGCGAAAGGCCTGGCTCAGCGCGAAGGCGGTGGCCAGTGCGACCAGCATGGCCGCGGCCGAGGTCGACCCGCGGGTCGGAGGCGGCGAAGCCGCGTGCTTGTTCATCGAAAGAGACGGAGACCGGAGAGAGAGAAGAGGGCGGCGTCGATGCTACCGGCATGTCGCGCCCCATGCAGAACGGCGCCCGAGGGCGCCGTTCGTTGCGTGTCTCCGAGGCGTCAGCGCCGGCGGAGGCCGGCACTGCGCAAGGCGCGCGTCAGGCCGCGGCCTTGACCTTCAGGCGCCAGGCGTGCAGCAGCGGCTCGGTGTAGCCGCTGGGTTGCTCGATGCCCTTGAACACGAGGTCTTGCGCGGCCTTGTAGGCGGCCGAGGTGTCGAAGTGGCCGGCCATCGGCTGGTACAGCGCGTCGCCGGCGTTCTGCTCGTCGACCACCTTGGCCATGCGCTGGAAGGCCTCGTCGACCTGCGCCTTGGTGACCACGCCGTGCAGCAGCCAGTTGGCGATGTGCTGGCTGGAGATGCGCAGCGTGGCGCGGTCTTCCATGAGGCCGACGTTGTGGATGTCGGGCACCTTCGAGCAGCCCACGCCCTGGTCGACCCAGCGCACCACGTAGCCCAGGATGCCCTGCACGTTGTTGTCGATTTCCTGCTGCTTCTCGGCGTCGGTCCACTTCGCCTCGGCGGCGATCGGCACCTGCAGCAGCGCGTTCAGGATGTTCTCGCGCTCGCCGTCGGCGTCGATCTTTTCCAGCTCTTGCTGCACCGCGGTCACGCTGACCTGGTGGTAGTGCAGCGCGTGCAGCGTGGCGGCGGTGGGCGAGGGCACCCAGGCGGTGTTGGCGCCGGCCTTGGGGTGGGCGATCTTCTGCTCGAGCATGGCAGCCATCAGGTCGGGCATGGCCCACATGCCCTTGCCGATCTGCGCCTTGCCGCGCAGGCCGCAGTTCAGGCCGACGAGCACGTTGTTCTTTTCGTAGGCGCCGATCCAGGCGCTGGACTTCATGTCGCCCTTGCGGATCATCGGGCCGCCCTGCATGGCGGTGTGCATCTCGTCGCCGGTGCGGTCCAGGAAGCCGGTGTTGATGAAGGCCACGCGCGCGGCGGCCTCGGCGATGCAGGCCTGCAGGTTCACGCTGGTGCGGCGCTCCTCGTCCATGATGCCGAGCTTGACGGTGTTGGCGGGCAGGCCGAGCAGTTGCTCGACGCGGCCGAACAGCTCGCTGGCGAAGGCGACTTCGGCCGGGCCGTGCATCTTGGGCTTGACGATGTAGATGCTGCCGGTGCGCGAGTTGCCCTTGCGCTTGACGTCGATCATGGCGATGGTGGTGGTGACCACGGCGTCCAGGATGCCTTCAGGGATTTCCTTGCCGCCTTCGTACAGGATGGCCGGGTTGGTCATCAGGTGGCCCACGTTGCGCAGGAACATGAGCGAGCGGCCGTGCAGTTTCAGCGGCTGGCCGTTGGCGCCGGTGTACTCGCGGTCGGCGTTCAGGCCGCGCGTGAAGGTCTTGCCGCCCTTGGCGACTTCTTCGGTCAGCGTGCCCTGCACGATGCCCAGCCAGTTCGCGTACGCGACGACCTTGTCGGCCGCGTCGACCACGGCCACCGAGTCTTCCAGGTCGAGGATGGTCGAGAGCGCGGCTTCGAGCACGAGGTCGCTCACGCCGGCCGCGTCGCTCTTGCCGATGGCGGTGCTGCGGTCGATGCGGATGTCCAGGTGGATGCCGTTGTGCTTGAGCAGCACCGACGACGGCGCGGCGGCATCGCCCTGGTAGCCGACGAACTGCGACGCATCGGCCAGGCCGGTGCTGCTGCCTTGCAGCGCGACGACCAGCTGGCCGTCCTTCACGCTGTAGCCGGTGGCGTTCTTGTGCGAGCCGTTGGCCAGCGGGGCGGCCTGATCGAGCACGTTGCGTGCGAACTCGATGACCTTGGCGCCGCGCACGGGGTTGTAGCCCTTGCCCTTTTCGGCGCCGCCGGTTTCGGGAATGGCGTCGGTGCCGTACAGCGCGTCGTACAGCGAACCCCAGCGCGCGTTGGCGGCGTTCAGGGCGTAGCGCGCGTTCAGGATCGGCACCACCAGCTGCGGACCGGCCTGCAGCGCGAGTTCGGAGTCGACGTTGGCCGTGGTGGCCTTCACGCCCTTGGGCTGCGGCAGCAGGTAGCCGATCTTTTCCAGGAAGGCGCGGTAGGCCGGCATGTCGGCGATCGGGCCGGGGTTCTTCTTGTGCCAGGCGTCGAGCTCGCTCTGCAGGCGATCGCGCTCGGCGAGCAGGGCGACGTTCTTGGGCGCCAGGTCATGGACGATGGCATCGAAGCCCTTCCAGAACACGTCGCTGGCCACGCCGCTGGCGGGCAGGACCTTTTCTTCGACGAAGCGGTGCAGTTCGGTCGCGACCTGGAGTCGGTGGGCGGTGGTGCGGTCGGTCATGTGTTTCTCCTTGGGGAACGCAATGCAAAAAACAGGAAATCGGGGGCGGCGCAGCAGTGGGGCGCACTTGCCCCAGGTGAAGCCATGGGAGAACTGTATTCGATACTTTGCGGGCCAGTAAGAGCCGAAAGTGAGATTTATCTGTGACAAAAATGAAGGTAATCGATAAGAGCCCAAGCGCCGCTTCAAAGGGTAGGCCCTGAGGCCGGAGCGGTGGCAGCTGTATATATTTAACTTCTTAAATAATCAGCTCCCGCCGCAATGATCCTCCTGGCTTCCAACGAAAACCCGCTCGGCATGCCCGAGTCGGCCCGCCGCGCCGCCGCCGCCGCCCTCGAAGGCGCGGGCAACTACCCCGACAGCAACGGCACCGCGCTCAAGCAGGCGCTGGCCGCGCGGCTGGACGTGCCGCCCGAGTGGCTCACGCTGGGCAGCGGGTCGAGCGAGATCCTCGAACTCGCGGCGCAGGTCAGCCTCAAGCCGGGCGAGAGCGTCGTCTATTCGCAGTACGGCTTCATCGTCTATGCGGCGGCCACGGCGCACGCCCACGCACGCGCCACCGTCGTGCCCTCGCGCGACTTCGGCCACGACCTGGACGCGATGCGCGCCGCCATCGGCGACGACACGAAGCTGGTCTTCGTGGCCAATCCGAACAACCCGACCGGCACCTTCATCGATGCTGCGCCGCTGCGCGAGTTTCTGCAATCGGTGCCCGCGCACGTGACGGTGCTGCTCGACGAGGCTTACACCGAGTACCTGTCGCCCGCGCAGCGCTACGACAGCATCGAATGGGTGCGGCGCCTGCCCAACCTGATCGTGGCGCGCACTTTTTCCAAGGCCTTCGGCCTGGCGGGGCTGCGCATCGGCTACGGCGTGTCGCAGCCGGCGCTCACGGCGCGCCTGAACGCGCACCGCCCGCGCTTCAACGTGACGACGCCGGCCCAGGCCGCGGCCGTGGCGGCGCTGGGCGACACGGACTTCCTGGCGCGCACCTACGAGCTCAACACCGCCGGGCGCGAACAGCTCGCCGCGGGCTTCGCCGCGCTGGGCCTGCCGCATGTGCCGTCGTCGGGCAACTTCGTGATGGTGCAGGTCGGCGATGCGCCGGCCGTGCACGCGCGCCTGCTGGCCGCCGGCATCGAGGTCTCGCTGCTCGGCCCCTACGGGCTGCCGCAATGGCTGCGCGTGAGCGTCGGCCTGCCGGCGCAGAACGAGGCGCTGCTGGCCGCGCTGCGCTGACGGCTACACGCACAGAGCACACCGAAGAACAACCACCCCGAGGAGACCGCCCCATGCAACGCCGCCAGTTCGCAGCGCAGGCCGCTGCCGTCATCACCGCCACGGCGCTCGCGCCGATGGCGTTCGCGCAGGAGCGCACGGTGCGCATCCTGATCGGCTTTCCGCCGGGCGGGTCGGCGGACGTGGTCGCGCGGATCCTGGCCGACAAGATGCGCGTGTCGCTCGGACAGAACGTCATCGTCGACAACAAGCCCGGCGCGGCCGGCCGGCTGGCGCTGGCCGAGCTCAAGCGCTCGCCGCCGGACGGCAGCGTGCTCATCTTCTCGCCCAGCGGCGCGATGGTGATCCACCCGTGGCTGTATTCGAACCTCGGCTACGACACGGTGAAGGACTTCACGCCGATCTCGCTCGGCAGCACCTTCGACTTCGCCGTGACGGCCGGGCCGGGCGCGCCGGCGGGCGACCTGAAGGCCGTGCTGGCCTGGATGAAGGCCAACCCGGGCAAGGCCAACTACGCAACCTCGGGCGCCGGCACGGTGCCGCACTTCGCGGGCCAGCTGCTGGCGCAGGCGGCGGGCGTGCCGATGACGCACGTCGCCTACCGCGGCGGCGCGCCGGCCGCGCAGGACCTCATCGGCGGACAGGTGCCGCTGATGGTCGACACCGCCTCGGAAACCATCGAGCACCACCGCGCGGGCAAGGTCCGCATCCTCGCGGTGACGGGCGAAAAGCGCAGCCGCGCGCTGCCCGACGTGCCGACGCTGAAGGAGGCCGGCATCAATGTGACGGCAGATGCCTTCTTCGGGCTGTACGGCCCGCCGGGCATGGCGCCCGAGCTGGTCGCGCGCATCGACAAGGCCGTGGCCGACGCGCTGCGCCTGCCCGATGTGCAGGAAAAGATCTACGCGCTGGGCCTCGTGCCGGCGCATGCGGGGCCGGCGGAACTGGCAAGCATCCAGGCGACGCACCTGAAGCGGTGGGAACTGCCGATCAAGAATTCCGGCTTCAAGGCGGAGTCCTGATGCTCAGACCTGCCCGCTGAGCGCCTTCGCCGCCGCGCGCACGGGCTCGATATAGCCCTCGTCATAGCGGTGCGTCGGCATCGTCAGCGTGACCGCCGCGGCCAGGCCGCCATCCGCATGGAACACCGGCGCCGAGATGCCCGCCAGCTCGGCTGTGCGGTCGCCCACCAGCGCGCAGTAGCCTTGCGCGCGGATCGCGTCGTACAGCTTGCGTTCCTTGGCGCCGCGCGGCCGTTCGGCCTCGGGCCCGAAGGCGATCAGCACGCGCGCGCCCGCGCCCCGGTCGTTGGGCAGCAGGTCGCCTGCGCGCACGTGGTCGCGCACGACGTGCGAGGAATCGACGCGGAACTGGCACAGCCGCACCCAGCTGTCGCCCTGGTCCTGCCGCACGTGGTACGCCGCGCTCTCGCCGGTGGCGGCGGCGAGCGTGCGCAGCACCGGCAGCACGAGGCGGTCGAGCGACTGCGACGCCGCGTACAGCCCGTGCAGCCGCGCGATCTCCAGCCCCAGCGCATAGCGCCCGTCGTCCTGCCGGCGGATCAGCCGCGCATGCTCGAGCGAGGCCAGCAGGCGCAGCACCGTGCTCTTGTACAGCTGCGTGCGCTCGGCGAACTGCGCGAGCGACAGCGCCTCGTCGCCGGGCCGGAAGGCCGACAGCAGGCTCAGCGCGCGGTCGACCGCGGCGGCGCCGCCGGGGGCGGCGTTGAGGTCGGACACCGATTCGGTCTGGGCTTTGCGGGGCATGGCGTGGCTTGACAGTCGGCGGGCTTGCCGATTTAATTCTGTTTAACAGAATATAGTTCTGCAAGATAGAACAGTCAAGAAAGCACCCGATGACCTCCCCCGACGTTCTCATCAGCGAGGTCGGTCCGCGCGACGGCCTGCAGTCCGTGAAGGCCACCATGCCCACGGCCGACAAGCTGCGCTGGATCGATGCGCTGCATGCCGCCGGGCTGCGCGAGATCGAGGTCGCCTCCTTCGTGCCCGCGAAGCTGCTGCCGCAGATGGCCGACGCCGCCGAGGTGGTGCGCCACGCGGTCACGCTGCCCGGCCTCGTGGTGATGGCGCTGGTGCCCAACCGCAAGGGCGCGCAGGCCGCGCTCGAGGCGGGCGTGCACAAGCTCACGATGCCGGTGTCGGCCAGCGTCGCGCATTCGCTGGCCAACGTGCGCAAGACGCCGACCGAGATGGTCGAGGAGGTGCGCGCCATCGCCGAGCTGCGCGGCGCCCTCGCACCGCAGGTGAAGCTCGAAGCGGGCATCTCCACCGCCTTCGGCTGCACGCTGCAGGGCTTGGTGCCGGAAGACGACGTGATCCGCCTGGCCGTGCAGTGCGTCGAGGCCGGCGCGCAGGAGGTCGGCCTGTCGGACACCGTGGGCTACGCCAACCCCGCGCAGGTGCGCCGCCTCTTCAAGCGGCTGCGCGCCGAACTCGGCGTGCACGCCGGCGCCGCCCACATGCACAACACGCGCGGCCTGGGCATTGCCAATTGCCTGGCCGCGTGGGACGAGGGCGTGCGCACCTTCGACGCCTCGCTTGGCGGCCTCGGCGGCTGCCCGTATGCGCCGGGCGCGTCGGGCAATGCCGTCACCGAAGACCTCGTCTTCATGTTCGAGGCCATGGGCGTGCGCACCGGCATCGACATCGACAAACTCATCGCGGCGCGTGCGCCGCTCAAGGCCGGCCTGCCCGGCGAGCCGGTCTACGGCATGACGCCCGAAGCCGGCCTGCCCAAGGGCTTTGTCCAGGAAACCCTCTCTCATGTCTGAAGCCAATCCCTTGCCCTACGCGGGCGTGCGCGTCGTCGAGTTCACCCACATGGTCATGGGGCCGACCTGCGGCCTGCTGCTGGCCGACCTGGGTGCCGAAGTCATCAAGGTCGAGCCCATCGAAGGCGACAACACGCGCCGCCTGCTGGGCTCGGGCGCGGGCTTCTTCCCGACCTTCAACCGCAACAAGAAGAGCATCGCGCTCGACCTGAAGAAGCCCGAGGGCGTGGAGGCCGCGCTGCGCCTGATCGCCACCGCCGACATCGTGAGCGAGAACTTCAAGCCCGGCACGATGAAGAAGCTGGGGCTCGATTACGACACGCTCGCCAAGCTCAACCCGCGCCTCATCTACGTGAGCCACAAGGGCTTCCTGCCCGGCCCCTACGACCACCGCACCGCCCTCGACGAGGTGGTGCAGATGATGGGCGGTCTGGCCTACATGACCGGCCGCGCCGGCGACCCGCTGCGCGCGGGCACCAGCGTGAACGACATCATGGGCGGCATGTTCGGCGCCATCGGTGCCATGGCCGCGCTGCGCCAGCGCGAGCTCACGGGCAAGGGCTGCGAGGTGCAGTCGGCGCTGTTCGAGAACAACGTGTTCCTCGTCGCGCAGCACATGATGCAGTTCGCCGCCACCGGCAAGGCCGCCGACCCGATGCCCAGCCGCATCTCGGCCTGGGCCGTGTACGACGTGTTCACCGTGAAGGACGGCGAGCAGATCTTCCTGGCGGCCGTGAGCGACAAGCAGTGGGCCATCTTCTGCAAAGCCTTCGGCCTCGAGGAGATGCTGGCCGACCCGCGCCTGAAGACCAACAACGACCGCGTGCGCGCACGCGAGTGGATGATGCCGATCCTGCGCTCGCACCTCGCCAACCACAGCGCGGCCGAACTGAGCGCGGTGTTCGAGCAGAACGAGCTGCCCTTCGCGCCCATCACCAAGCCGCAAGAATTGTTCGACGACCCGCACCTCAACGCCACCGGCGGCCTCGCGCCCGTGCGCATGAACGACGGCCACATGGCCAAGGTGCCGCTTGCGCCGTTCACGCTCGGCGGCGAACGCCCCGGCATCCGCCTGCAGCCGCCGCACATCGGCGAGCACAGCGCGGCGCTGCTGAAGGAAGTGGGCTACAGCGACGGCGACATCGCCGCGCTGCGGGCGCAAGGCGTCACGGCCGGCGACTGATCTTCGGTGGCGGGCGATATAGTTCCCGCGCCATGGACCGCCTCAAGCAGCTCGAATCCTTTGTCTCGGTCGCGACCCGCGGCAGCCTCACCGCGGCGGCCAAGGCGGAAGGCGTGGCGCCCGCGATCATGGGCCGGCGCATCGACGCGCTCGAAGAGCGCCTGGGCGTCAAGCTGCTGGTGCGCACCACGCGCCGCATCGCGCTCACGCACGAAGGCAGCGCCTTTCTCGAAGACTGCCAGCGCCTCCTGACCGAGTTCGCGAACGCCGAGGCCAGCGTGAGCGCCGGCGGCGTGAAGGCCAGCGGCCACCTGCGCGTGACCGCGCCGGCCGGCTTCGGCCGCCGCCACGTCGCGCCGCTGGTGCCGCGCTTTCATGCGCTGCATCCCGAGGTGACGATCTCGCTGAACCTCAGCGACCGCGTGGTCGACGTCACGGGCGAGAGCTTCGACTGCGCCGTGCGCGTGGGCGACCTGCCCGACTCGTCGCTCGTGAGCGTGCGCCTGGCCGACAACCGCCGCCGCTGCGTCGCCACGCCGGAGTTCCTGCGCCGCCACGGCGCGCCGAAGCACCCGAGCGAGCTGTCGCGTTTCGCCTGCCTCACGCTGTCGAGCGACGCCTCGCAGACGCGCGGCTGGGCCTTTCGCATTACCAGCGAGGAGGGCGTGCAGGAACTCATCCACCTGCGCCCCAGCGGCCCGCTCGATTGTTCCGACGGCCAGGTGCTGCACGACTGGTGCCTGGCGGGCCACGGCATCGCCTGGCGCAGCACCTGGGAGGTCGAGGCCGAGATCGACGCCGGCCTGCTCGTGCCCCTGCTCGACGACTTCGCCGCGCCGCCCAACGGCATCTATGCGGTGTTCACAGGCACCAAGCACCTGCCGCTGCGCGTGCGACTGTGGCTTGATTTCCTCAAAGCGCAGTACGGGCAGCCGGAATTCTGGGGCGGGCGGTCCTGAAATCGTGACCGGGCGGCACAATGCTTTTTGCATTTGCTTGCAACCCCGATGAAGAAAGTTTCCGATGACCCTCGAAGCCATCCTCGCCTACCTGCATCTGTTGGCCATCCTCACGATGGTCGTGTTCATCTCCAGTGAAGCTGCGCTGTGTCGCGTGCAATGGCTCAACGCCGCCGTGGTCGAGCGGCTGGCCAAGGTCGACATGGTCTACGGCATCGCCGCCATCGCGGTGCTGGCCACCGGCATCGCGCGCACCTGGTGGGGCGTGAAGGGCACGGCCTGGTACTGGACCAACCCGCTGTTGCACGTGAAGCTCACGCTGTTCATCATCGTAGGCGTGCTGTCGATCTTCCCGACGCTGACCTACTTCCGCTGGCGCAAGACGCTGCGCGCCACGGGCAAGCTGCCGGCAGAGGCCGACATCCTGAAGACGCGCAAGCTGGTGATGATCCAGGCGCACCTGATCGCGCTGATCCCGCTGGTGGCGGTGTTCCTGGCGCGCGGCTTCGGCAAGTAATCAACACAAAAGACAAAAGAAAAGGCCCGCATGAGCGGGCCCTTCGGGAGTAACAAATGTCAGCGCCACACGGCGCCGCGCCGGATCAGGCCTTGGCCGCGTCGGCTTCGCACTTCTTCATGAAGCTGTTCTTGGCGGCACCGGCCAGGGCCTTGCCGTTCTTGTCGAGGGCCTTGGCGGCGCAGGCGGGTCCGGCGGCGGCCTTGGTGCACTTCTTCATGAAGCTGTTCTTGGCGGCGCCGGCCAGGGGCTTGCCGTTCTTGTCGATGGCCTTGGCATCGCAGCTGGCGCCACCGGCGGGTGCGGCCGCAGCGGCAGGGGCTGCCGCAGGTGCGGCGGCGGCGGCGGGGGCCACGACCGGGGCGGGTGCCTTGTCCTGCGCGTAGGCGCTGAACGACAGGCAGGCGCCGAGCGCGACGGTGGAGGCGACCAGGGAAAGGAGCTTCTTCATGGTGGATATGTCCTTGCAAGGTTGGGTTGTGACAGACGCCCCGCCTCGGGGCCGACCATCCTAACGGGCGACATCGCCCATCGGATGACGATCGTTAACTGGGTCCGGGTTTGCCCCCGGTAAAATTCACAGATGCTATTGGTCAAACAGGAGCTGCTCGCGGCGCTCGCGAACACGCTCGAAACCCTCTCTCCCGGCGCCGGCGCCAAAGCCGCGTTCGAGTCGCCCAAGGTGGCGGCGCACGGCGATTTCGCCAGCACCGCTGCCATGCAGCTCGCCAAGCCGCTGGGGCGCAAGCCCCGCGAACTGGCCGAGGAACTGAGCGCTGCGCTGCTCGCCACCCCCGCTTTCGGCCAATGGGTCGAGGCCATCGAGATCGCCGGCCCCGGCTTCCTCAACATCCGCCTGAAGGCCGCCGCCAAGCAGCAGATCGTGCGCGAGGTGCTGGCCGCCGGCGAAACCTTCGGCCAGCAGCCCGCCACCGGCGAAAAGGTGCTGGTCGAGTTCGTGTCGGCCAACCCGACCGGTCCGCTGCACGTCGGCCACGGCCGCCAGGCCGCGCTGGGCGACGCCATCTGCAACCTGCAGGCCTCGCAGGGCCAGAGTGTGTGGCGCGAGTTCTATTACAACGACGCCGGCGTGCAGATCCAGACGCTGGCCAACAGCACCCAGCTGCGCGCCAAGGGCTTCAAGCCCGGCGACCCCGAGTGGCCCAGCGGCGAAAAAGCCCCGGCCTACAACGGCGACTACATCGCCGACATCGCCGAGGACTTCAAGGCGAAGAAGACCGTCAAGTCGGACGACCGCGAATACACCGCCAGCGGCGACATCGACGACCTGGACAGCATCCGCGAATTCGCCGTGGCCTACCTGCGCCGCGAGCAGGACCTGGACCTGCAGGCCTTCCGCGTGCGCTTCGACAACTACTACCTCGAGTCCAGCCTCTACACCAGCGGCCGCGTCGAGGCGGCGGTGGCCAAGCTCGTGGCCGCCGGCAAGACCTACGAGCAGGACGGCGCGCTGTGGCTGAAGTCGACCGACTATGGCGACGACAAAGACCGCGTGATGAAGAAGCAGGACGGCACGTACACCTACTTCGTGCCCGACGTCGCGTACCACATCGCCAAGTGGGAGCGCGGTTTCCACAAGGTCGTGAACATCCAGGGCACCGACCACCACGGCACCATCGCGCGCGTGCGCGCCGGCCTGCAGGCCGCGGGCGAAGGCATTCCCGAGGGCTACCCCGACTACGTGCTGCACACCATGGTGCGCGTCATGAAGGGCGGCGAAGAGGTCAAGATCAGCAAGCGCGCCGGCAGCTACGTCACGCTGCGCGACCTGATCGAATGGACCAGCACCGATGCCGTGCGCTTCTTCCTGCTCAGCCGCAAGCCCGACACCGAATACACCTTCGACGTCGACCTGGCGGTCACCAAGAACAACGACAACCCCGTGTACTACGTGCAGTACGCCCACGCGCGCATCTGCTCGGTGCTCGCGGCCTGGGGCGGCGACGTGGCCGCGCTCAAGGCGGTCGACCTGTCGCCGCTGGACAGCCCGGCGGCCCAGGCGCTGATGCTGCTGCTGGCCAAGTACCCGGCCATGCTGACGGCGGCAGCGAAGGATTTCGCCCCGCACGACGTGACTTTCTACCTGCGCGAACTCGCGGCCAGCTACCACAGCTACTACGATGCCGAGCGCATCCTGGTGGACGACGAGCCGGTCAAGCTGGCGCGTCTCGCACTCGTCGCAGCGGCCGCGCAGGTGCTGCACAATGGCCTCGCGATCCTCGGCGTCAGTGCGCCGAGCAAGATGTGAATCACCCTCTGAACATGAAGAAGACAAGCAGACAACGCGGCAACATCGTCATCGGGCTGATCATTGGCCTGGTGCTCGGTCTGGGCGTCGCCCTGGGCATCGCGGTCTACGTCACCAAGGTGCCGATCCCGTTCGTCAACAAGACGCAACGCGGCGGTGCCGAACAGGACGAAGCCGAAGCCCGCAAGAACCGCGACTGGGACCCGAACGCGCCGCTGGCCGGCAAGGCCGGCGCGCCCAAGCCGGCCGCCACGCCGCCGGCCGCCACGGCCACCGGCCCGGTGAACCCGATCACCGGCGCGCCCGCCACCGTGGCGCCCGGCACGCCGCCCGTCGCCACCGCGCCGGTCACCGCCCCGGCCCCTGTGGTGGTGGCGCCCAAGCCGGCGCGCCCCGCGCCGGTGCCGGCCGAAGCCAATGCCCTGCCGCCGTCGAACGATCCGCTGGGCGACCTGGCCCGGGCCCGCGCAGGCGGCAGCACGACCACCGCGTCCGCCGCGCCGAGCCACACGGCCGCCGCGCCGTCGTCGTCGGGTGCCGACCCCTTCATGTACTTCGTGCAGGCCGGCGCCTTCCGCACCACCGACGACGCCGAGGCGCAGCGCGCCAAGCTGTCGCTCATGGGTGTCGAGGCCAAGGTCACCGAGCGCGAGCAGGCCGGTCGCACGGTCTACCGCGTGCGCGCGGGCCCGTTCAACAAGAAGGACGACGCCGACCGGCTCAAGGAACGGCTCGACGGCGGCGGTCTCGAATCGGCGCTGGTGCGCGTGCAGCGCTGACCGACGCTTTTCCTGAACAGCCTTTAAGCTCTCGCCCGCGCGGCATTCGCCGCACTCGTTTGTCAATTCCAGCGCCTCGGTCGCGCCGCCCACGGGGAACTCCCGGCGGCGCGCCGGCTCTGTACTGCGGTACCCACAGGAGAACCTTTTCCATGAAACGTCGTGACTTTTCGCTGGCCGCCACTTCGATCGGGCTGCTTTCGCTGGCTGCCGTTCCGGCACACGCCCAGCGCGCCCCCAAGGCCGGCACCGATTTCCTCGTGCTCGACAAGCGCGTGCCCGTCGATGCACCCGCCGGCAAGGTCGAGGTGGTCGAGTTCTTCTCCTACAACTGCCCGCATTGCAACGACTTCGAGCCCTCGCTCGAAGCCTGGGTCAAGGCAGCCCCGAAGGAAGTGGCGTTCCGCCGCATCCCCGTGCCCTTCGTGGGCAACGACGTCGAGGCCAAGCAGCGCCTGTACTTCACGCTCGAAGCCATGGGCAAGCTGGACGAGTACCACTCGAAGGTGTTCGCCGCCATCCACGCGCAGCGCCAGAACCTGAACGGCGACGCCAACATCCAGGCCTGGGCCGAGCGTGCCGGCCTCGACGGCGCCAAGTTCAAGGAAACCTTTGCGTCCTTCGGCGTGGCCAGCAAGGCCCGCCGTGCGGCGCAGCAGACCGAGGCCTACAAGGTCGCCGGCGTGCCGGCCCTGGCCGTGGCGGGCCGCTGGTATGTCGACGGCGAAACCGCCGGCAGCATGTCCAAGGTGCTGCAGGTCGCGACCTTCCTCATCGGCGAAGCCAAGAAGGGCTGACCGACCCGGCGACCTGCTTTCTTGGTCGAATGCAAGGCCCGCTTCGGCGGGCTTTTTCATTGGCGGCGGTGGGCAATTGCCATCCCACGCATACAATGTTTCAGAGCAAGTTTCGTGCCTTTATGACATTGCCCTCCATCCCCACATTCCCCACCCTTCGTCGCCTCGGCCGCCTGGCTTTCGGCGCGCTGTTGCTGGCCGGTGCCGCCTCGGGCGCCCTGGCCGAAACCGCCGACCGCACCAAGCCGATGAACATCGAGTCCGACTCGATGCGCTACGACGACCTGAAACAGACCAGCGTGTTCACCGGCAACGTGCTGGTCACGAAGGGCACGATCATCATCCGCGGCGCGCGGCTGGACGTGCGCCAGGACGCCGAGGGCTACCAGTACGGCGTGGTCACGGCGGCGCCCGGCAAGCTGGCCTATTACAAGCAGAAGCGCAACGCCGGCGACGAGTGGATCGAGGGCGAGTCGGAAGTCATCGAGTACGACAGCCGCGCCGACAACGTCAAGTTCATCCGCCGCGCCGTCATGCGCCGGCTGATCGGCGCCACGGCCAACGACGAGAGCAGCGGCGCGCTGATCGTCTACGACCAGAGCAACGACACCTACACCGTCAACGGCTCCCTCGTGCCGCCGAACGCCGGCGTCTCGGCGGGCGGCGGCGGTCGCGTCAAGGCCATCCTCACGCCGAAGGCCACGCCGGCCCCGGCGGCGGGCGGTTCCGCACCCGCGGCCGGCGGCAAGAAGCCTGCGGCCCCGGCACCCACCCCCGCGCCCGGCGCCGGGCTGCGCCCGACCACCACGCTGGGCGGCACCGAAGGGGAAGGGCGCAAGTGATCGAAACCGCAGGAACCCAGGCCGCCGACGGCATTCCGGGCAGCCGCCTCGTGGCGCGCGGCCTCAAGAAGAGCTACGGCAGCCGCACGGTCGTCAAAGACGTCTCGCTCGACGTGCAAAAGGGCGAGGTCGTCGGACTGCTCGGCCCCAACGGCGCGGGCAAGACCACCTCGTTCTACATGATCGTCGGGCTGGTGCGCGCCGACGCCGGCGAGATCACCATCGACGGCGAGCCCATCGCCCACATGCCCATTCACCGCCGCGCGCGCATGGGCCTGAGCTACCTGCCGCAGGAAGCCTCGATCTTCCGCAAGCTCACGGTCGAGGAAAACGTGCGCGCCGTGCTCGAGCTGCAGCGCGAGCCCGACGCCAACGGCCGCATGATGCCGCTGACCAAGCAGCACACCGAAGAGCGCCTGGCCGACCTGCTGGCCGACCTGCGCGTGGACCACCTGCGCGATTCGCCCGCGCTCGCACTGTCGGGCGGCGAGCGCCGCCGCGTCGAGATCGCGCGCGCGCTGGCCACGCAGCCGCGCTTCATCCTGCTGGACGAGCCCTTCGCCGGCATCGACCCGATCGCCGTGATCGAGATCCAGCGGATCATCAGCTTCCTGAAAGAGCGCGGCATCGGCGTGCTCATCACCGACCACAACGTGCGTGAGACGCTGGGCATCTGCGATCACGCGTTCATCATCAGCGACGGGCACGTGCTGGCACAAGGCACACCCTCGGAGATCGTCGACAACGCCGAGGTACGCAGGGTGTACCTGGGCGAGCACTTCCGGATGTGACCGTGCGGCGAGGGTCAAGGATCATCGTGGCCGCCGTCCGCGCGGAGCTTCCTCGCGGGGGCCGCCGCGCACGGCCGCCCGAAGCGGCCGGCCCGCCCCCGGTAGGGGGTTGGCGTAGCGCGAAGCGCGCAGCCTGGGGGGGAGCCATTTCCTCATGAAGCAAGGGCTGTCCCTTCGCGTCTCGCAGCATCTGGCCTTGACGCCACAGCTGCAGCAGTCCATTCGCCTGCTCCAGCTCTCCACGCTCGAACTGAGCCAGGAAGTGGAGCAGATGCTGGACGAGAACCCGTTCCTCGAACGCACCGCGGAAGAAGCGGCGCGCGAGGAGTTCGGGCTGGACACGGCCGACGCGCCGGTGCCGCGCGACGACGTGGGCGAGGGGGAGGCCGAGTTCACGCCGTCCGCCGCCAGCACTTCCTCCACGTCCAGCGACACCAGCACCTCGACCCCCGACACCGACGGCCCCGCCGCCGAGATCGCCGAGCGCGAGCCCGATTGGGAAGGCGACGGCACTGTCGACATGGCGCCCGACGACAGCGAGTGGGGCAGCGATGCGCCCGCGCGCCAGAACAACCTGGGCGACGACGAGCGGGCCGACGCCACCGAACTCGCGCGCAGCCAGGAGTCGCTGCAGTCCTTCCTGCATCGCCAGGCGCTGAGCCTGCGCCTGAACGAAAACGACTGCGCCGCGCTGCGCTTCCTGATCGAATCGCTCAACGACGACGGCTACCTCGAAGACTCGCTGCCCGCGCTGGCCTCGGGCCTGGCGGGCGACGACAACGACCAGTTCGACGACCTCGTGCACCACTTCCAGGTGGCGCTGGGCCTGCTGCAGAGCCTGGAGCCGGTCGGCGTCGGTGCGCGCGACCTCGGCGAATGCCTGAGCATCCAGCTGAAGGCGCTCGCCAGCGAAGACGAGACCGAGGCCGAGGCGCTCATCCGCAAGACCGCCATCGCGATCTGCAAGCAGCCCATGGAGCTGCTCGCGCGGCGCGACTTCAAGCGCCTGGCCACGCTCACGCGCACCAACGAAGAGCTGGTGCGCTCGGCGCTGCAGATCATTGCGCGGCTCGAACCCAAGCCGGGGCGCCGTTTCGTCGATGTAGAGCGCAACATCGTCATTCCCGATGTGATCGTCACCAAGACCGGGCGCGGCACCAACGTGAAGTTCCGCGTCATGCTCAACCCCGAGGTCATGCCGCGCCTGCGCGTGCACGACATCTACGCCGGCGCGCTCAAGTCGCACAAGGGCGAGGGCAGCCAGGCGCTGTCGCAGCGGCTGCAGGAGGCGCGCTGGTTCATCAAGAACATCCAGCAGCGCTTCGACACCATCCTGCGCGTGAGCAACGCCATCGTCGAGCGCCAGAAGAGCTACTTCGTGCACGGCGAGCTGGCCATGCGCCCGCTGGTGCTGCGCGAGATCGCCGACGAGCTGGGCCTGCACGAGTCGACCATCTCGCGCGTGACCACCGCCAAGTACATGGCCACGCCCTTCGGCACGGTCGAGCTCAAGTACTTCTTCGGCTCGGCGCTGGGCACCGAGACCGGCGGCAACGCGTCGAGCACCGCGGTGCGCGCGCTGATCAAGCAGTTCGTGAGTTCCGAGAGCATCAAGAAGCCGCTGTCCGACAGCCAGATCTCCGAGATGCTGAAAGAGCAGGGCATCGAGTGCGCGCGCCGCACCGTCGCCAAGTACCGCGAAGCGCTGCGCATCGCACCCGCCAACCTGCGCAAGGCACTCTAGAAGACCGACGATGACGAGCCGCCTGCTGTCGCGCTGTGGGCATTGGGTGGTCGTCATCGCGGCGGCGCTGCTGTTTGCCGGCTGCGCCACGCTGCCCGACGAGGCACCGCGCCCGCCCACCAAGGCCATCGCCGTCTCGGCCGACACCGCGCTCGGCAAGATCGCGCTGGCCTCGCAGCCCGATCCCGACCTCAGCGGCTTTCGCCTGATGCCCGGCGGCGACTTCGCCTTCGACACGCGGCTGCAGCTGGCGCGCCGCGCGCAGCGCACGCTCGACGTGCAGTACTACCAGATCGAGAACGACGAGACCGGCCGCTACCTGCTGCGCACCCTGCGCGATGCGGCCCAGCGCGGGGTGCGCGTGCGCCTGTTGATGGACGACCTGTACACGTCCGGCGAAGACGAACTGCTGCTCGGCCTTGCCGCCACGCCGAACGTGGAGCTGCGCCTGTTCAACCCGTTCCCGGCCGGGCGCGGCAGCCTGCTCAAGCGCTTCACCGCATCGCTGTTCGACTTCAGCCGCGTCAACCGCCGCATGCACAACAAGCTCTTCATCGCCGACGGCGCGATGGCGGTGGCGGGCGGGCGCAACATCGGCAACCAGTACTTCCGCCGCACCACGGGCCCGAACTTCATCGACCTCGACACCTTCGTCACGGGTGCGCTGATCCCGCGCCTGGGCGTGCTGTTCGACCAGTACTGGAACAGCCCGCACGTGCGCCCGATCGGCGCGGTCGTGCACACCGACCTGCCGCGCGAAGAGCTGCAGCGCCGCTTCGACGCCGCCACCGGCCCCGACACCACGCCCCCACCGCCCAGGCCCGCGCCCAACGACCTGCTCGGCTACAGCCCCGTGGCCGACGACCTCGACGCCGGCAAGCTCGGCCTGATCTGGACCACCGCCGAGGCGTATGCCGATTCACCTGACCGCGTGATCGGCAAGACCGCGTCGTATGGCGGCGTGCCGCTGCTCGACGTGGACAGCGTGCGCTACAACGTGGTCGAGCAGATGCGCCGCGCGCGCAGCGAGGTGACGCTGGTGTCGCCCTACCTGATCCCGGGCGCGTCGGGGCTGGAGGTGATGCGCGAGATCCGCGGGCGCAACGTGAAGATCAGCGTGGTCACCAACTCGCTCGCCGCCACCGACGAACCGCTGGTGCACACCGCCTACCGCCGCTACCGCGCCGACATGCTCGCGTTGGGCGCCGAGCTGCACGAGCTGAGTTCCGCGCGCACGCGGCGCAGCGTGCGGCTGGGTTTGTTCGGCACCTCGGTAGGCCGGCTGCACGCCAAGTCGGCGGTGATCGACCAACGCATCCTGTTCGTGGGCTCGATGAATTTCGATCCGCGCTCCGAGGTCCACAACACCGAGATCGGCCTGTTCATCCGCAGCCCCGAGATGGCGCAGCAGACCTTGAAGCTGCTCGATGTGCTCAAGCAGCAGGGCGCCTACCGGCTGCGCTTTGCCGAAGGCGGCGATGCGGGAGCCACCGGCTCGCGGCGCATCGAGTGGGTCAGCGAGGAAGGCGGCAAGACCACCGTGCTGCACGAAGAGCCCGACTCGGGCTTCTGGGACCGCACCATGCTCGAACTGCTGTCGCCGCTCACGCCCGAGAGCCTGCTCTAGTGCCTCAGGTGCCGCGCACGGCCGACCACACGAGCCGCAGGCCCAGCAGGCCCATCACGCCGCCGGCCGCGCGGTCGATCCAGGTCTTGTAGCGCAGGTAGGCCGCGCGCGGCGCGGCCGAGGACAGCGCCAGCGCGACGATCGCGTACCAGCCCGTCTCGATGCAGAAGATCACGGCCGGCACGGCGAGCGCCAGCACCAGCGGCACCTCGCGCGGCAGGAAGGCCGCGAAGATGCTCGCGTACACCACCGCCGTCTTCGGGTTGCTGATCTGCGTGGCCAGGCCGAGCAGGAAGGTGCGTCCGCTGCGGCCTTGGCTGCGCGGCGAGGCGTCCGTGTCGGGCGTGATCGCGAGCGGCTGCCGCGCGCCGCGCCAGATGCGAAAGCCCAGGTAGATCAGGTAGGCGCCGCCGAAGGCCTTGATCGCGAGGTACAGCGCCGGCACCGCGAGGAACGCTGCCTGCAGCCCGGCCAGCGCCGCGATGGAGAACGCCAGCCCGCCGGCGCCCATGCCCAGCGCCGCCGCGAGCCCGTCGCTGCGCGAGGCCACGGCGGTGCGCGCCACCATCACGAAGCTCGGGCCGGGGCTCATCGCGCCCACGGCCATGGCGCCGGCAATGCCGAGCAGGGACAGGAGGTGGGCGTCGGTCATGGGTGGGCTCCGGTGGGGGATGGGTTCATTGCACGTTCACGGCTTCGACCTGCACCAGCAGCTTCACCTTGTTCTCGAAGCCGAAGTTCAGGCCCCAGGTGATGCCCCAGTCGCTGCGCTGCACGGTGGCCTCGAAGTCGCCGCCGCAGACCTGGCGGTTGATGAGCGGGTTCAGGTAGCAGTTGAAGCGCACGGCCTTCAGCGTCACCGGCTTGGTCTGGCCCATGAGCGTGAGCGTGCCGGGCACGTCGGTCACCTTGTCGCCGCTGAAGTCGATGCGCTCGGCCACGAAGCGGCCGGTGGGGAATTCGGCCACGTTGAAGAAGTCCTTGCTCTGCACGTGGCGGTTGAGCAGGTCGACGCCGGTGTTGATGGAGCTGATGTCCATCGTGATGTCGACCTTGCCGCTGGCGCCGGTGCCGTCGATCTGCACCGAACCGTCCTTGGTGCTGAAGCGGCCGCGATTGGTGGTGGTGCCGTAGTGGCCCATCTCGTACATGACGAAGGTGTGGGTCGGGTCGATCACGTAGCTCGCGTTTTTGGCCGGCCCGCCCGCGGGCTTGGCGGCCAGCGGCGGCGCGGTGTATTCCTGGGCCGTTGCGGCCAGGGGCAGGGCCGCGCCCGCGCAAAGGGCCGCGGCGAAGAAGAGCTTGTTCATGGCAAAGGAAGAGAGATGCATGGGAAATGAAATCGTCGTCACAGCGGCCCGAGGCCCGCGAGCGTCAGCTTGAAGCGCACCTGCACCTCGTTGCCGACCACCGAGGTGTCGGTCCATTCGCCGTCGCCCACCTTGTAGTCGAGCCGCTGGATCGTGAGCGTGCCCGTGGCGACCGAGTAGGCGCCGCCCGACGACACGATGCTCACGGGCACCGTCACGTACTTGCTGACGCCCTTGATGGTGAGCTTGCCGGCCATCTCGAAGCGGCCCTCGCCCAGCGCCTTGATGGCGCTCGAGCGGAAGCTGGCCTGCGGGAAATGCGCGGTGTCGAACCAGGTCGGCTTGGGCAGCTCGGCATCGCTCATGGGCACGCCGAAGCCGGCGCTGGCGGTGTCGATCTGCAGCACGACCGAGCCGCCCTCGGGCTTCTTCGGGTCGAAGGCGACCTGCGCGTCGAAGCGCTTGAAGCTGCCTTCCACCGGCACGCCCATCTGCTTGCTGACGAAGGCGATCTGGCTCTTCTCGGGCACCAGCTTCGCGGTGGTGGCCGGCACGGGTTCGGCCGCGGCGTGCAGCGCGAGACCGAGGAGGGCGGCGGCGCCCCACAAAAGACGGGTCGTCATCCGGCGGATTCCTTGCGTGGCGCGGGCCACATGCGTTGCAACAGACCGTCGTGGTCGATCCAGTGGTGCTTGAGCGCCGCCGCCACGTGCAGCAGCGTGACGCCGGCCAGCAGGAAGGCGCTGCGCTGGTGCAGCGGCTTGAGCACGGCCTCGGCGAAGTCCTTGTCGACCGCCACCAGGTCGGGCAGCGGCAGCAGGCCGAACCACACGACCGGCACGCCCATGCCCGAGCTGTAGGCCCAGCCGAACAGCGGGACCGCGAAGAACAGCAGGTACATCAGCGCATGGCTGATGCGGTGCGCGGCCCGCTGCCAGGCCGGCATGGCCGCCAGCACCCGCGCGGACAGCGGCGGCGGGCGGTGCGTGAGGCGCCACAGCAGCCGCAGCGCCGACAGCAGGAGGATGGTGATGCCGGCCCACTTGTGCCAGCTGTAGAGCTTCAGGCGCTGGGGCGAGAAGGGCAGGCCCGTCATGTAGAGCCCGACGCCGAGCGAGCCGACGATCATCGCCGCGAGCAGCCAGTGCAGGGCCATCGCGACCCGCCCGTAGCGGGGCTCGCGCAGGGCGGCGGCGCCAACGGCAGGGGCGGAAAGTGGTTCGACGGACATCGGGGCAGGGGCGGCGGCGGCCTGTGCGCGGAGCATAGCTCGGAAGCGATGACACCGCAGCGGGGCCGGCCCCCGCCGAGCGCTACGACGGCGACGGCGGTTGTTGTTGCTGCTGAGCCCGCAGCAGCACGCGCCGCAGCGCGTCCGGCTGCACCGGCTTGCGCAGCGCATGCCAGCCGCGCGCGGCGGCCAGCTGCTGCGTGGCTTCGGTGATGTCGGCCGAGATCAGCGCGATCGTCAGCGCGGGCTTGCGCTGCGCCAGTCGCTCGGCCAGCGCGATGCCGTTGAACGCGCCGGGCAGGCGGATGTCGCACAGCGCCGCGTCGAGCGCGTCCAGGTCGGCCAGTGCGAGCGCCTCGGCGGCGCTGGCGTAGATGCGCGGCGCCACGTGCCAGTGCCGCAGCAGCGCCGAGAGGCTGTCGGCCACCACGATGTTGTCCTCGACCACCAGCACGGCCAGGCCGGGGCGCAGCACGGCATCGGCGTCGGGCTCGTCCATCGCCACGGAGGGCGCGGGGGCCGGCATGGCCGCCGCACCGGGGCGGGCCGCCGGCAGCTCGAAGCTGAAGACCGAGCCCTTGCCCGGCGCCGAGCGCAGCGCGACCTCGATGCCCAGCTGCCCCGCCAGCCGCCGCACGATCGCCAGCCCCAGGCCGTGGCCGTGCTGCAGGTTGCGCTCCACGTTGCCGACCTGCTCGAAGTCGTCGAACACGCGCGTCTGCGACTCGGCCGCGATGCCGATGCCGCTGTCGCGCACCTCGACGCGCCACGCGCGCCCGGTGTCGGTGCCGGGCCGGCGGCGCGCCCGGACGGCCAGCAGCACGCGCCCGCGCGGAGTGAACTTGAGGGCGTTGTCCAGCAGGTTGGAGAGCACGCGGCGCAGCGCCACGGCGTCGGTCCAGGCCACCGCCTCGGCCGGGCAGCGCACCGCGACGCGGCCTTCGCCGGCCTGGCGCGCCAGCTCGTTCAGCAGCGGCGCGAGCGCCACCGCCGCCGGGCGCAGCGGATCGACCGCGGCCTCGATGCGGCCGATTTCGAGCAGCTGGTTGGTCAGGCCCTCGAGCGCCTGCTGCGCGCGCGAGAGCGAGGCCACCGTGTGCTGCACCGCCGCGCTGTCGGTGCCGTGCTGCAGCTGCTGGCGCAGCACCTCGGCCTGCAGCCCGATGGCCATCACCGGCTGGCGCAGGTCGTGGTTGGCCGCCGAGAAGAAGCGCAGCCGCTCGGCCTGCGCCTGCTCGGAGGCGCGCAGGCCGGCCAGCGCCTGTTCGCGCAGCGTGCGCTCGTTCAGGCGCAGGCCGATGTTCTCCTCGAGCTGGCGCGAATGGTCGGCCACCAGCTTCCACATCATCGCGGTCAGGCCGATGCCGATCACCGCGACCGCCATCATCACCGGCGCCCCGAGCCACAGGCCCGTGACGATCACCGGCGCCAGCAGCAGCGTGATCGCCAGCTGCGTGGCCGGCGTGTAGAACGACACCGAGAACGCCGACGACAGCGTCATGCCCATCAGGATGAGGCCCAGCAGCAGCTGCAGGTCGGGCTGCTCGGGGTTGAACAGCAGCACGCCCGCCAGGCCGTGCGCCAGCTCCCAGATGGCCGTGCGCAGCGTGTGCTGGCGCTGCGCGGCGCGCAGGGTGGCGGGGGTGAAGGGCTCGGGCAGGCGCTGGGGAAAGAAGCCGCGCATCACCGTGACCCCGGTGACCAGCGCCAGCCAGGCCAGCGCGCGCACCGGCGAGAACTGCCAGGCGAAGAGCGCCGCCACGCCGCAGTTGAGCAGGTACTGCACCAGCAGCACCGGCCCGAGCGGGCGGATCGACAAGCGCAGCACTTCGCACTGGATCGCGAAGCGGTGGTCGCCGTCGCGGGCGTCTGCCGGGGGGCCGCGGAG